>CAKTFL010000203.1 GCA_934555855.1 uncultured Sphingomonas sp.
CAAACGGCGACCAGTATTTCAGCCACCCGATCGAGGTGGCCGGCATTCTCACCGACCTTCATCTCGACGACGAGACGATCGCCACCGCGATTCTTCACGACACGATCGAGGACACGGTCGCGACGCCCGAGGAGATCACGCGCCTGTTCGGTCCGAACATCGCCCGGCTGGTCGATGGCGTCACCAAGCTGTCGAAAATCGAGGCGCAGACCGAAAGCGAGCGCGCGGCGGAGAACCTTCGCAAGTTCCTGCTCGCCATGTCGGACGACATCCGCGTGCTGCTGGTGAAGCTTGCCGACCGCCTGCACAACATGCGGACACTGCACTTCATTGCCAAGCCCGACAAGCGCCGTCGCATCGCCCGCGAGACGATGGACATCTACGCGCCGCTTGCCGAGCGGATCGGCATGTACGAGTTCATGAAGGAGATGCAGACGCTCGCCTTCCAGCAGATCGAGCCGGAAGCGCATGAATCGATCTCCCGCCGCCTCGCCCAGCTGAAGGAGGGCGGCGACGACCGCATCGTCGGCATAGCCCGCCAGCTTCGCCAGCTGCTCGGCCGCGCCGGCCTGGAGGTGGAGGTGTCGGGCCGCGAGAAGACGCCCTATTCGATCTGGCGCAAGATGTCGGAACGGCACATCAGCTTCGAGCAGCTGTCCGACATTATGGCGTTCCGCGTGATCGTTCCGAACGCGGAGGATTGCTATCGCGCCCTGGGCGAGATCCATCGCCGCTGGCCGATGGTGCCCGGCCGGTTCAAGGATTATATCTCCACCCCCAAGCGCAACGGCTATCGCTCGCTTCACACCAGCGTCATCCATGCCGAGAATACCCGCGTCGAGATCCAGATCAGGACGCAGGGGATGCATGAGGAGGCCGAGATGGGCCTCGCCGCGCACTGGGCCTACAAGCAGAAGACCGCCGCCGAGCCCGAGCCACGGGTCGGCTGGATCGCCGACCTGGTCGAGATCTTGGACACCGCCGGCAGCCCCGAAGAGCTGCTGGAGCATACGCGCATGGCGATGTACCAGGACCGCATCTTCGCCTTCACGCCCAAGGGCGAGCTGATCCAGCTGCCCAAGGGGGCGACACCGATCGATTTCGCCTATGCCGTCCACACGGACCTCGGCGATCAGGCGGTCGGCGCGAAGATCAACGGTCGGGTGGTGCCGCTCAAGACGATCATTGAAAATGGCGATCAGGTCCACATCCTGCGTTCCCGCGCGCAGGAGCCGCAGCCGGGGTGGTTGAGCTTCGCGATCACCGGCAAGGCGCTGGCCGCGGTTCGCCGCCACCTGCGCCACAAGGAACGCGACGAGACGATCAGGCTCGGCCGCAAGCTGTACGACGATCTGGTCCAGCGCCTGCCCGCGCAGCTGAGCGCCGATGCGCTCGGCCATGCGCTGAAGCGACTGAAGCTGTCAGACGAGGCAGGGCTCATGATCGCGATTGCCCGGCGCACCCTGTCGGACGCCGCCGTGATGGAGGCGCTGATGCCCGGCTCGGCCGGTGCCGACGTGGTGCAGGCGCCGCAGTCGAGCGCGATCTCGATCAAGGGGCTGACGCCGGGCGTAGCCTATAATCTGGGCGAGTGCTGCCACCCCGTTCCCGGCGACCGCATCGTCGGCTTGCGTCGCCCTGACGCCGGGATCGAGGTTCACGCGATCGACTGCCAGGTGCTGGGTGAGCTGGCCGACCGTTCGGAAACGGAGACCGACTGGGTCGATGTCGCCTGGGGCGAGGAAACGGAGGGCGCGGTGGCCCGCGTTTCCGTCGAGGTGAAGAACGAGCCGGGTGCGCTCGGCATCCTCGCCACCATCATCGGCGCGCATCGGGCGAACATCATCAACCTGCGCCTGGATAACCGCGACACCGGCTTTCACACCAACATGATCGACGTCGAGGTGCATGACGTGCAGCAGCTGATGCGCCTGATGGCCGCCCTGCGCGCGGCCGTCGTGGTGAATGCGGTGGAACGGGTCTGAGATGGCCTGAACCGGCTCGCCCCGGTTCAGCCTCGCCGGTTCAGCCTGTCTGGTTCAGCGGATCCGGAACAGCCGCAGGGGGGAGCCCCTTGGCAGGGCGACCGGTTCCAGCCAGGCGAACCGCGTTCCATGCGCCAGCTGGTCGTAGAACCCGCCGGGATTGCGCGCGCGATATATCGTCGATTCGGCCATGTCCGGGCACACCAGCAGCAGGGTGGCGCGGTGCCGGTGCATGATCGCGCGCGCCTGCCCCGGGGCACGGCCGAAGGCGTGCTGCACGTCCAGGATCGCGTCGCCGTTGCGATGATAGGGCCCGGCAATCGCCGAATGATGGGTGAGCGTGATCAGTCGCGGACCCAGGTCGACAAAGGTGAAGATCGTCTGCGCCGGCAGCCGGTTCAGCGGCGTCAGCGCCGAGCCGGTCATGCAGCGTCCCGTCGCCCGGTTGACCCGCCGCACATAGGCGCTCGGCCGGTTCGGCGGGCTGTAATTGACCAGTTGGTATCCGAACAGGTTGAGGCTGAGCGGCTTCATGACCAGCGGGGCGAAGGAACCCGACACGACCAGCACCGCGCCGGCGGTGCCCAGCACGCGAACGATCGGCGAGCCATGGTTCAGCGTGACCGGTACGATCAGCCAGGCGAGCGCCACCGCACCCGGCACCGCCAGCATCTGCGCCGCCGGGCCCGCCCGGACCTGCCACAGCAGCATCAGGCAGGCGAACAGCGTGAACAGCGCCACGGCTGCCCAGCCGACCCGATTGTCCTGCCGCCGGGCTCGCCAGGTCGCAAGGCACGCACCGAGCAGGCCGATGACCGGCAGCACCGCGATGGGAAAGCCGACCCGGAACGGATGCTTGTAGATCGGCTTGGCTTCCTTGACGTTGTTCAGCCAGTTGCGGGCAAGCTCCGGCGATACCTGTTCGGGCCGCGCGAGGCATTGCGGGAACATCGCCGCGAACCCAGCCGCGATCACCGCGCCGGCGACGGCCGTCAGGGCAAGCCGCGTGCCTCGGCCAACTGGGTTGATCCGCGCGATCAGGAACAGCAGCGCGCCCGCGACCACCACGACGCTCAGCCATACCGGCGTCAGCGCGTCGCAGCGCAGCGCCTGGTTGGCGTTGGAAGCGAAGGCGGCGAACCCGGCCGCGCTCGCGCCTGCCAGGCTCAGGCCATACACCTGGACACGCATCGCCTCGTCCCGGTCCCAGACCCAGCGCAGCGCGATGATCGCGCCGGACATCGCGCAATAAGGCAGCATCTCCAGCCCGATCGCGAGGCTGACCGCGCTCGCCACTCCGACCAGCGCGCCGCCACGCGGCCCCCGCGGGTCGCACAGGCCCGCGACGGTCAGGCTCAGCATCGCCAGCTGCCAGCCGTGATGGTCGATGCGCTCCGGCATGAACATCAGCATGGTCACCGGCGTGAACAGCAGCAGCACCACGGCCACCGCCCAGGCGAGCGGCGCGACCAGCCGTCGCGCCGTCGCCGCCAGCCCCAGCATCGCGACGGCAAGCGGGATCAGCGGCGCCAGGCCGCAGGCGAGCCGCTCCGCCCAGGCATTGCTGGTGAACAGGCGAAAGAACAGGATAAGACCCGCGATCGGCAGATCGACGATGCGGCTCCAGTGAATGTCGAATCCGGCGGGCGGGTTCAGGCGATATTGGCGCAGATCGTACCAGCCCTGGCCCTTCAGCCACGCCCGCACTTGCATCAGGCGCATGTTGTCGTCCGTGTCGCCTAGCGCCAGCCAGCGGATCGGGCCCCAGCGATCCCACAGGAACCAGGCCGCGACCGCGACCCAGGCGAGCAGCACCAGCCGGATCCAGTGCCGGTCCAGTTCGGCGAGCAGCCGCTCCCAGCCCCCCGCTGCCCGGGAAGGTTCGACCGAAGATGCTTCCCTCACGCGTACACCCGCACTAGACCCTCGGGCTTTCGCGCCCGCGCCGCTCTATCGCGGGCGGCGGAAAGGGCAAGGCAGGCATGACGACACTGGCGGGACAACTGGCGGGAAGACTGGATGGACTGAGGGCCAGCGGTCTGCTGGGCCAGCTCGTGCGGTTCGGCATCGTCGGCGGGCTGTCGTCGGTGATCTATTCGGCGGTGTACCTGCCGCTGACCAGCTATGCGTTGCCGCGGCAGCTTGCCTGGGTGGCGGTATTCCCCGCCTTTGCGGTGGCGGTCGCCTTCGGCTTTTTCGCCCATTCGCGCTGGAGCTTCAAGGATCATGGCAGCCGGGAGCAGGGGGCGGGGCAGCACCTGAAGTTCGTCGCCGTCCAGGGATCGGGCATGGTGCTGAACGTGCTTTTTGCCTGGATCCTGAGCGGGCTGCTGCATCAGCCGCCCTGGGTGGCGCTGGTGCCGGCCATCACGGTGACGCCGGTCGTCACCTTCTTCCTCAACCGCCAGCTGGTATTTGCCTGAGGGTCAAGGAATCCTGATGGCCAAGGAAATCTGATGGACCGCATCGTCTACGACCGCATGGCCGCGCATGACTCCACCCATTGGTGGTATCGAGCGCGCCGCGACATCCTTGCCGACTATCTGAAGCGGTTCGGCGGCCTGCCGGCAGAGGCGCGGATCCTGGAGATCGGTTGCGGCACCGGGCACAACCTGCCGATGCTGGCCGGGTTCGGCGAGGTGGACGCGATCGAGATCGATCCCGCCGCGCGTGCGATCGCCTCGGAGCGGCTGGGCAGGCCGGTCGGCGACAGTCCTCTTCCGGCGCTGCCGGGCGTGCAGCGTGCCGCCTATGACCTGGTCGCGGTGCTCGACGTGGTCGAACATATCGAGGACGATGTCGCCGCGTTGAAGGCGATGGCGACGCTGCTCAGGCCCGGCGGCAAGATCCTGATCGCGGTGCCGGCGCACCAGTGGATGTGGTCGGCGCATGACGTGGTGAACCACC
>CAKTFL010000204.1 GCA_934555855.1 uncultured Sphingomonas sp.
GTGTAGACCAGCCGTCCCGAAATGCCGAGCCGATCGTAAAGCAGGCCCGCGTTGAAATTGTACTTCGACACGCCTTGAAGGCTGTAGCCCGCCAGGCGGTCGGCCCCGCCGACCTCGGAGTCCGCCAGCGTGAAGTTGCCGAACGCGCCGAAGCCGGCGAGATCCCCCGGCAGGAACGAGAAGAAGGTCTGGCCGCTGACCTCGACGCCCTTCAGCTTGGCAGAGCCGATGTTGCGGGGGCGCGAGATGTTGTAGACGTTGCCCCCCAGCGTTTCCGCCGTGACGTCGTTGACCACCCGGTCCGAAATCTCGCGGTAATAGCCCGCGATCGCGACATAACCGTCCTTCCAGTAATATTCGATCGTTGCGTCGTAACTGTCCGACTTCTGCGGCCTGAGTTCCGGGTTGCCGCCCGACCCCGCGTTGCGGACGTTCGGGTTGGTCGACACGATGTAGTTGAGCCCCGGGTTCAACGATCCGAAAGCGGGGCGCGCCAGCGTCTTGGCGTATGTCGCGCGTAGCTGGAGCCCGCCGCCGAGCCTCAGGCGTGCGCTGGCGTTGGGAAGCCAGTTGGTGTCGCTGGTATCGGCGGTGGTAGTGACCGGCGCGCCGCTGACCACGCCGGTCCCCGTGATCGTGCGATCGGTCCGGGTAAAGCGCAGCCCCAGCTTTCCGTCCAGCACTACCGGGCCGGCGCCTAGCGGGATCTCGTAGCCCGCCTGGGCATAGGCGGCATAGGTCTTCTCACCCACGTTGAACTCGCGCGTGGGGTCGAAGGGCGGCTGGCCACTCGGCGCCCCGAACAGGCCGCGTAGCGTCTCCTGCCCTTCGCCGGACAAAAGATAGCCACGCTCCGGCAGGATGAAGGGCGCGCCGCGATTGATCTGCGGAATGCCCGGCGCGCGCATCAGCGGCAGGTCGATCGCGGTGATCGGCGTCGCGAACGATCCTCCCGGGGGTGCCACGCCAAGCTGCACCTGCTGGAACAGCGCCTTGCGGTCGGCATAGCGGCCGCCAACCTCGATCGCCTTCAGGATGGTATCGAATTCATAGCTGGCGTCGACCTTGGCGGCGAACAGCGTGCCTTTCGCCCGCACATAATCCTGGTTCAATCCGTTGACGAAGGTGAACCCGGTCGCGTCGACCATCGGATTGCCGGGAATCGTAACCGCCGCGGTATGATCCGCATTGGTCAGGTCCAGCGTGACCGACGGCACCCGCTTGCCGATATCGACAATGAAGTTCTCGTTGTTGACGATCGACTCTTCGTAGCTGAGGTCGACATTGGCGTGCGCCCGGTCGTTTTCGTACTTCAGCCCGCCCGCCGCCAGCCAGGTGTCCGTCCTGTTGTCATGCGCCTGGGTCGAGGTGAAGGCGGTGGTGTCGTTGAAGGTCGCCGTGTCGAAATCGCACAACTGCTGGAGCGTACCGGCCGCCGAGTTGAAGCCGTCCTCGCCGACCCGCGCATTGATGCAGTCGCTGCTCACCGCGACCCCGCTGACGCTGGCGGCCGGGAACAGCTGATATTCGTAGAAGGCGGTCGAGAACTTGCTGCGATAGGCGGCGTAAAGGCCGTCCACATAGACTTCCAGTTCGGGCGTCGCCTGCCATTGCAGCGACCCGTTCGCCTGGGGACGCTGGTAGCGGCCATATTCGTTGAGGCCGCCGGTCGAGACCGGCAGCACCAGCCCCGCCGCACCCGGCGGCGCGAACGACGCGCTGCCCGAACGCCGGTCCGCCACGTAATTGGTGGGCCGGTTGTACGGTATGTCGTACCACGACACGTTGATCAGCGCGCCGATCTCGCCGATGCCGGTGTCCCAGCGATCCGTGGCCAGGAAGCTGACCTGCGGCCCCAGCTTCTCGATATTGGACGGATAGTTCAGCCTGGCGTTCAGCGAGATGGTGGGTTTGGTGTAGTTGAACGCCTTGTTCAGCTTCAGGTCGATGGTGCCCGCGACACCGCCCTCGATCAGGTTGGCGGTGTTGGACTTGAACACGTCCACCCGGGCGATTGCCTCGGCGGGCAGGTCCTGAAAGGCGAAGCCGCGTCCTTCGGCGGTGAAAATTTCGCGCCCATCGAGCGTCGTCAGGATGTCCGGCAGGCCACGAACCAGCGGATTCACGATCTCGTTGTTGCCGCCCACCGTCACCTGAACGCCGGGCACGCGCTGAAGCGCGGCGGCGGTGGTGGGGTCGGGGAACTTGCCGATATCCTGGGCGACGATCGAATCGACCACCTGCGGCGCGTCGCGCTTAATCTCCGCCGCTCTCGCCAGGCTGGCACGGATGCCGGTGACGACGATATCCCCGGTTGGCGCATCGGCGGCGGCTTGGGCGGGCGGCGCGGCCTGCGTGTTCGGCAGCGGGCCGGTGTCGGTCCCGGCGGGCGCATCGGCCTGATTGGCCGGCGGCGTCCCTTGCGCGTTCAGGCCGGTCGCGCCGTCCTGCTGCGGCGCAGAGGCATCAGCCGACGAGTCGGTCTGGCCGGCCTGTGCCCCTGCTTGTGCGCTAACCGGGACCGTCGCCACCATCGCCAGGAGCGATGCGGATGTTGCGAGCACTGCCACCCTGCCCATGGGCGTCCTCCCTGTTCTCATCGCTCGTGTGATCCGAGCCATGATCGAAAAGCTATGCCCGTCCGTCCGGGCGCGCCATTCAACAGGTTAGTAACAACGATCAGCGGAACCGATGCGTGTCTGACCTTGCCGGACGCCGCGCGGCGCTATTTCGGCCCTTTCGCGGCCCGCGCGGGGAACGAGGCCGTCGCCGCCGCGCTTTGACGCGGTCCATCATCTTTGTCGCAAGGCCAGTTTTCATGCCGCATTTCGCTCCCCCCGGCCCCCTCGGATTTGGCGGTGCGCCGCTCGGCAACATGTTTGACGTGGTGGACGAGGCCACGGCGGAGGCGGCGCTGGTTGCCGCATGGAACAGCGGCGTCCGCTATTTCGACACGGCCCCGCATTATGGCAGCGGCCTGTCGGAGCACCGCTTCGGCACGGTCCTGCGCCGCTATCCCCGCGACGAGTTCGTGCTGTCAACCAAGGTCGGCCGGCTGCTGCGCCCCGACACGAGCCACCCCGAGAACCCGCCCTTCAGGCAGGGCCTGCCGTTCCGGGTCGAGACGGACTATTCCTATGACGCGACGATGCGATCGGTGGAGGACAGCCTTCAGCGGCTCGGCCTCGCCCGGATCGATATCGCCTTCGTCCACGATCTCGCCGCCGACCATCTCGGCGACGCGTGGGAGGACCAGTTCGACGTCGCGCGCACCGGCGCCTTTCGCGCGCTGACGAAGCTTCGCGACGAGCGGGTGATCAAGGGCTGGGGTTTGGGCGTGAACCTGACCGAACCCTGCATCCGCGCGCTGGAACTGGCCGATCCCGACATTTTCCTGCTCGCGGGCCGCTACAGCCTGCTGAATCAGCCGGCGCTCGACGGCCTGTTCCCGATGTGCGCCGAGCGCGGCGTTCAGGTGGTCGTGGGCGGGCCGTACAATTCCGGGCTGCTCGCCGGCGGCCGCAATTTCGACTATCAGGATGCCCCGCCCGAAATGGTGGAAAAGCGCGACCGCATCGCCGCGATCTGCGAGCGGCACTGCGCCGATATCCGCGCCGCCGCGCTACAGTTCTGCGCCGCTCACCCGGTCGTGGCCGCGATCATTCCCGGCGCCAAGCGTCCCGACAAGGTGCGCGAGAACGCGCGCCTGATGACCATGCTCGTGCCGGCTGCGGTGTGGGAAGAACTGAAGCATGAGGCGCTGGTCCCCGCCGACGCCCCCGTCCCGAACTGAACCGAGGAGAACCATCATGGCCCAGCATCCCGCCATCGCTCCCGACCGAGTGGCCGTCATCACCGGCGGCGCGAGCGGCATCGGGCTTGCCGTCGCGGAACGGCTCGGCGCGGCCGGCATGACCCTGATGCTCGCCGATATCGACCAGGACCAGCTTGGCCAAGCCGCGGACATGCTGAAGGCGCGCGGCATCCGGGCAACCGTTCACCGTGCCGATGTCGCCGACGAGACGCAGGTCGCCGAGCTGAAGCGGATCGCCGACACGATCGGCCCGGTATCGCTGCTGATGAACAATGCCGGGCGCGAGGGCGACGGCGGCATCCTGGCGGGCGCGGAGGTGTGGCGGCGAACGATCGACACCAATCTGATGGGCGCCGTCTATGGCGTGCAGCACTTCCTGCCCGACATGACCGTGGCCGACTGGCCCTGTGCCATCGTCAATACCGGGTCGAAGCAGGGCATCACACTGCCGCCGGGCGACACGGCCTATAATGTCAGCAAGGCGGCGTTGAAGGCGCTGACCGAAAGCCTGGCACACGACCTGCTGGCGACCGGCGGGCGGGTCAGCGCGCATCTGCTGATCCCCGGCTTCACCTATACCGGCTTCACCCGGCGGCGGGGCGCGACGGAAAAGCCGCCTGGCGCCTGGACGGCGGAACAGGTTGCCGACTTCATGCTCGACGGCATGGCCCGCCGGGATTTCTACATCCTGTGCCCCGACAACGACGTGACGCGGGCGATGGATGAGCGGCGCATCGCCTGGGCGGCCGGGGACCTGATCGAGAACCGCCCTGCCCTGTCCCGCTGGCATCCCGATCATGCGGAGGCGTTCGCGGCCTATATGGCAGGTGCGCGATGAAGGTCGGGTTCATCGGCCTGGGCCGGATGGGCGCGGCCATGGCCGCCAACCTGCTGAAAGCGGGTCATGAGGTGACGGTGTGGAACCGCTCGCCGGACAAGGCGGATGCGCTGGTGACGGCCGGCGCGCACCGGGCCGAGCGCCCCGCGGATGCCGCCGGGGGCGAGGTTGTGATG
>CAKTFL010000205.1 GCA_934555855.1 uncultured Sphingomonas sp.
GACCGGCCCCGGCACGCTCGGCCGCGGGCTGGGCCGTGGCGCCGGCACGGCACTCGGCTCGCCGAAGCCGGGCGGCAGGATCGATTCGGGACGTTGCTGACCGATCGCCGGGAGTGCGGCGGCCGCGAGCGCCAGCGCCGCCGCGCCAGCCCGCGCCTTAGGAAAGGTTGGCAAGCGACACGGCCTTCTCGACCCGGGTCTGCGGCGTTTCACGCGCGCGGCCCGAGAGCAGGACGAGGGCGCCGACCACCACGACCAAGATGACGATAATGCTGACGAGGAGGCGGGACATGGGCAACCCTGTTGACGCGGGAGAACGGACCGGTGCTCCGGACCATTGCCGGGCACGCCATGCCTAGTATAGCCCCCGATCCATGTTGCAAAGCCGGAACCCTGCCGGGCCCTGGACGGGCCTGCCGATCGTGCTGATCGGCCTGATGGGCGTCGGCAAGTCGACTGTGGGCCGGCGCCTTGCCGCACGGCTGCACGTGCCGTTCGCCGATGCTGACACGGAAATCGAAAGGGCGGCGGGCATGGCCGTGTCCGAAATCTTCGCCCGTTTCGGCGAGCCCTATTTCCGTGACGGCGAACGCCGGGTGATCGCACGGCTGGTCGATGGCCGGCCCAAGGTGATCGCCACAGGCGGCGGCGCCTTCCTGAACGAGGACACAAGACGGCTCATCCTGGACCAGGCGATCACGGTATGGCTGGACGCGCATCCAAAGGTGCTTGCGGAACGGGTCGGCCGTCGCGACACGCGGCCCCTGCTGCGCGGCCGAAAGCCGGTGGAGGTGCTGACCGAACTCGCGGCGGCGCGCAATCCCATCTACGCGCTTGCCCCCTTTCGGGTCACCAGCCAAAAGGCCCCGCACGAGGCGACGGTCGCCGCGATCATGGAGGCGATCGGCGCATGAAAGAGGTTACGGTCGCGCTCGGGGATCGCAGCTATCCGATCCTGATCGAGGCCGGCCTGCTCCATCGTGCCGCCGACCATCTGGCGCCGCTTTCGCGCGGGCGGCGGCTGGCGATCGTCACCGACGAGAATGTCCGCCCGCATGGCGACGCCCTTGTGGCAAGGCTCGCCGCGGCAGGGATCGCGACCGAGATGCTCGCATTACCGGCTGGTGAGCGGACCAAGAGCTGGGCCGAGCTGGAGCGGGTTTGCGACTGGCTCCTTCGGCTGGGCGTTGAGCGGGGCGACCACGTCGTAGCGCTCGGCGGCGGCGTGATCGGCGACCTGGTCGGCTTTGCCGCCGCCATCCTGAAGCGCGGCTGCGGGTTCGTGCAGATACCGACGACATTGCTGGCACAGGTCGACAGCTCGGTCGGGGGCAAGACGGCGATCAACACCGCCGCGGGCAAGAACATGATCGGCGCCTTTCACCAGCCCGACCTCGTGCTGATTGATCCGGCCGTGCTCGACACCCTGCCCGCCAGACAGGTCCGCGCCGGCTATGCCGAAGTGGTCAAATACGGCCTGATCGACGACTTCGCCTTTTTCGAATGGTGCGAGGCGAACGGCGCCGCGCTGCTCGCCGGCGATCCCGCCGCGCGCGAACACGCCATCGCTCATTCAGTGACGAGCAAGGCCCGGATCGTCGCGGCCGACGAGCATGAGACCAACGGCACCCGCGCGCTGCTGAACCTCGGCCACACCTTCGGCCATGCGTTAGAAGCGGAGGCAGGCTTTTCCGACCGGCTGCTGCATGGCGAGGCCGTGGCGGCCGGCTGCGCGCTGGCATTCGCTTATTCGGCAACGCGCGGCCTGTGCTCCGGCCAGGATGCGGAGCGCGTCGCGGCGCATCTGCGGGCGATCGGCCTGCCGGACGGGCTCGCTGCCACCAGAATCGGCGCGAGCGGCGCGCATCTGGTCGAGCTGATGCGCCATGACAAGAAGGCGAGCGGCGGCGTGCTGCCCTTCCTGCTCGCACGCGGGATCGGCCGGACCTATCTGGACCGCTCGGTTGACCTTGCCGATATCGAGCTGTTTCTGGACGCCCAGCCGCGCTGACGCATCCCGCCTTGCCGACGCACTTAGTCGAGGGCGCGGATCAGCGGCAAGATCGTTGAATAATCGTCGCTCCAGGCACGAAAGCCCGGGCGCCGCCGGAGCGGATACCAGCCCGGATCGGTCGCAGCGAGTTGCTTCACCACGCGCGGATCACGAGACAGGGCGATCCACCAGGACCCGGACGCGCGAGCCTGTTGATCGAGCGCGCCGGGCCGGAAGTCGAGCCGGATACCGGTCCATCCCTCGGCAGAGGCCGCGACCACCGGCGTGAGGTCGAGGAAGCGGTTGGAAACATGGACCAGCAGCAGTCCGCCAGGTTGCAGCACCCGACCATAAGTCTCGAAAGCCTCGCGCGTCAGCAGGTGCATCGGCACCGTGTCCGACGAAAATGCGTCGAGCGCCAGCAGGTCAAGGCTGGTGGTCGCTTCCCGTGCGAGGCTGAGACGGGCGTCACCCAGTCGGATCATGGCTCGGGGGGCGCAGCGTGACAGATAGCTGAACTTGGCCGGGTCGCTCGCGATCCGGATCACCGCCGGGTCGATCTCGTAGAAGCGCCAGCTCTGGCCGGCGCGCGCGTAGCAGGCCAGCGTTCCCGTCCCCAGCCCGACCACGCCCACTCGCGCGCCCGGCCCGTAAAGCTGCGGCACCGCGTCCAACGCGAGCCCGACGCCAGACCCGCGCACGTAATAGGAAGTCGGCGTCCGCTCCCGCGCTCGACTGCCGCGCAACTGGACACCGTGCAACGTCGTGCCATGCTCCAGTTCATGAACCCCGCGCTTGTCGTGGACTGTATAGACTCCGAAATAGCTGCGCGTGCGGGCGTCTCCCTGCCAGCTCAATTGGATGGCACGATAGCCGCCGAACAGCAGCAGTGCCGATCCGAGCAGCACGACGTACGGCAGCCGCGTCCCGATGCAGGCGAAGCCCGCCGCCGCGATGACCAGAAAGAAGAATCCGGAATCGCCCTCGCCGAACAGCCCGCCCGGCTTCGTGGCGCGCAGCGCAACCAGCAGCGCGATCACACCCAGCACCAATGCCAGAGCGACCAGACGCTGGCTGCGCTCTCCCGTCCAGACCCGGCGCACGCCATCGGTCAGATACACCTGCGGCACCAGCACCCCCGCCGCAAGGATCAGCAGGGGATACTCGTAGTTCCAGTCGAAGATCACCGGCGCGAGCAGTCCCGAGAACGCCCCACCCAGCGCGCCGCCAAGTGCGGTCGCGAGATAGAAACCCGTCAGACGGTCGGGCGCGGGCCGGCTGCGATACAGCGCCGTATGCAGGGCGACGCACACCATGAACAGCAGCCCCAGCGCGACCAGCGCGCCGAGCCAGGGACGCTCCTGGTAACCGCCGACCATGATCCCGCCGAACAGGAGAAGGGTGATCGGCGCGATCCGGGTCAGCAGGTCCGCGACCTCGCGCGAATCCGCGAATGCCACGGTCCAGCTGAGCAGATACAGGCCGAGCGGCAGCACCCAAAGCAACGGCATCGCGACCATATCCGTCGTGATGTAGGTGGAGATCGCCAGCATCAGCCCGGACGGCACGAAGGCGAGCGCGACCCATCTCGCCACCTGCAGCCGCTTGGCCGGCGGACTGGGCATCGGCGATAGTCGCTCGACCGCCGCTCCACGCGGGCTCCGAAGGGCGCATCCGGCGATCAGCAGGATCAGTAACAGGTATCCGGCGCTCCACAGCCGACTCTGCCCGGCAAGCGCCAGCGACGGTTCGACCAGCAGCGGATAGGCGATCAGGCCGCCGAAACTGCCCAGGTTGGATGCCGCGTACAACGCATAGGGGTCCTTGCCACCGCTGGAAAGGGAGCACCAGCGCTGGATCAACGGCGCTCCGGCCGACACCGCAAAGAACAGGGGGCCAATCGAGCGCGCAAGCAGCCAGGGCACCCAGACCACCGGCGAGGCACCCGGCGGCGGGTCGCCTGCAACAAGGCCGATCGGCAGCCACAGGGCCGCGATCACCAGCACGGCGACATGGATGGCGCCCTGCACGCGCGGCCGCAACCGGCTGATCGCATGGGCATAGGCATAACCGGCGAGCAGCAGCGCCTGGTAGACCAGCATCGCCGAGTTCCACACCGCCGGCGCCCCCCCCAGCCGCGGCAGGGCCATGCGCGCGACCATCGGCTGCACCAGGAACAGCAGGAACGATCCCAGCAGCACCGCCGGTACGAACAGATGCCGCCTGAAAGCCCGGACGATCAGACCCTCAGACGACATGCGGTCGGGCAATCCGGTACAATATGTGCGGACGCAGCGGGCTGTCATGCGGCAGGTCGGGATGCAGGAAGTCCTCGTCGGGGTGGCGGGTCATACTCAGCCGCTCCATTAGACCCCAGCTGCGGATATTTGGGGGCACCGTGATCGCCACGATCGTCGGCACGTCGAGATTGGCCCATCCCCAGGCGAGGCTGGCCTCCGCCGCCTCCCGAGCGAAGCCCTGCCCCCACGCGTCGCGAGCAAGCCGCCAGCCGATCTCGATCTCACCCTCAATCGGCGGCTTGCCCGGTTTCAACCCACAAAAGCCGATGAAGCTGCCGTCGGACTTGCGCTCGATCGCCCAGAAGCAGAAGCCGCGCTCCGCCTGCAGGGCGACCATCCGTTCATAGGCGGCGGTCACGTCCGCTGTGCCCGAAAGCGGACCAAGGTGAAGCATCACCTCTGGGTCCCGGCTCATGGTCTGAAACGGCCCCAGATCCGCCTCGTGCCAGGGCCGGAGCAACAGGCGTGGCGTGTCGATCACGCGCCCAGCAGCCTGGCGGCGTGGAGCGCGTGATAGGTCAGCACGCCCGAACAC
>CAKTFL010000206.1 GCA_934555855.1 uncultured Sphingomonas sp.
GTCATGCTCCTCCTCCTGACGCTGTTCGCCTTGCTCATCCTGCCCGTCACGGCGGAGGCGGCGCAGCAAACGGCCTTTGTCGGCAGCTTCAGTCGGGTCCGCGTGCAGGGGCCTTACGAGGTGACGATCGTCACGGGCCGTTCGCCATCGGCGTTGCTGTCCGGTGACCGTGCGGCGATCGATGCGATCGATGTGCGCGCAGACGGTAATACGCTGACCGTCAGGCCCGTTGCCACGACGCTGGAGAAGCACGCCGGGACTCAGCCGGCTCAACTGCTGCTCGGCACCCCGGCACTCGCCGTGATCGCCGTGATCGGGGCGGCCCGGGTGCATGTCACGCGCATGAAGGCCGATCGCGTCGACCTGTCGGTCAGCGGCACCGGCTCGGTCGCGGTGGATGCGGTGGAGGCGGACCAGGCGAGTGCGTTGCTGGTCGGAGCCGGCACGGTGGCGCTGGCGGGCAAGGTCCAGCGGGCGCGGCTGACGACCAGCGGTGCGGGCACGATCGACGCCGTAGGGTTGGACGCGGGCGAGTTGTACGTCCACCTCGACGGAACCGGCGAGACCAGGGCGCGGGCGCGCTACACGGCGGAGGTAAACAATAGGGGGCTCGGCCGCGTCAGCGTGGCCGGCGCGGCGAAGTGCCGGGTCCATGCCGCGGCCGGCGGCCCCGTCGAATGTGGGCGCGGGGCAACTCGCTAAATTGCCTGAAGTGCTGCGGGTCAGATCAGCGCCAGCTCCGCCAGGCGACCGACCAGCGCAGGCGGCAAAGCGCCGAGCCCGCCCGCCCCGGAACCGAGGTCGGCCGGCGCATCGGGGTGCTCCAGATAGCGCCACCCCTGATGCGCGCGCTTCGGCCGCGCCTCGACCAGCACCAGCTCGGGCTCGAGGAAGATCGCGACTCGGCCGCCCTCCGCCTCGCCAAAGCCGGTGATCGGCGAGCGGGCGACCAGCTGGTGCTTCAGGATCCAGAACAGCGAGCCGGAACCGTCCGCGCGTGGCCCGGCAACCTCCTCGTGCCGCTTCGGCAGATAGCGCGTGGTGATGAGTAGCGGCCCGGCCGCGGCCCGCTCGCGCAGCCGTTCGGCAAGATGATCGACGCTGGTGATGGCGAAGGCGACTTTGGTCAGGTGAAGCGGCACGGGGCCGATGTGGCCCGCCCGCCGCGCGCTTCAAGTCGTGCCGTGCACGCCGAATAGCGCCGCGAGGCCCAGAAAGCTGAGAAAGCCCATGCAATCGGTGAACATGGTCACGAACACCGACGACGACACCGCCGGGTCTATGTCGAACCGATCCAACGCCACCGGAACCAGCACGCCCGCCAGCCCCGCGACGATGTTGTTGATGAAAATGGCCAGGCCGAACACGACCGACAGATCCTGCCGATGCCAGATCAGGTAGCTGCCGAGCCCGATCAATACGCCAAGGGCAAGGCCGTTAGTGGCGGCGATGCGAAACTCGCGCACGATCATCCGCCGGGAGTTCGAGCCGGTCAGCTGGTTGGTCGCGATCGCGCGCACCACCACCGCCAGCGTCTGCGTCCCGGCATTGCCGCCCATTCCCGACACCACGCCCATCAGGGAGGCCAGGAGGGCGAAGGCGGCGATCTGCGCGTCGAAGAAGCTGATGACGAACGCCGCCAGCATCGCGGTCGGCAGGTTGATGACGAGCCAGGTCAGCCGCGTCCGCACGGTGAGCCGGATCGGCTCGTTGATATCGCCCTCGCCCGCGCCGGACAGGCGCAGCACGTCCTCGCCCGCCTCCTGCTGGATGATGTGGACGATATCGTCGACGGTGATCATCCCGACCAGTCGGCAGTCGTCGTCCACGACCGCAGCGGAGATCAGCGCGTATTTCTGGAAACGGAGCGCGACCTCCTCCTGGTCCATGTCGACCGGGATCAGCGTCTGTTCGCGCTTCATTACATCAGCGATGGCGACTTCGCGCGGCGTTCTGAGGATCCACGACAGGGCGCAGGTGCCGATCGGATGGTGCCGGCGATCGACAACGAAGATTTCCCAGAAATCCGTCGTCAGCTCGTCATGACCGCGCAGGTAATCCAATGTGTCGCCGACCGTCCAATGTTCGGGCACCGCGATCAGTTCGCGCTGCATCAGGCGTCCGGCGGACTCCTCGGGATAGGACAGCGCTTCCTCGATCGCAGCGCGATCGTCGGGCTCCATGGCGCGCAGGACCTCGCGCTGGTCCTCCGGCTCCATGTCCTGGATGATCGCGACGGCGTCGTCGGTGTCGAGCTCGGACGCGATATCGGCGACTTCATGCGGTTCGAGCGCGTCGATCAGGTCCTCACGGACGTAATCGTTCATTTCCGCGAAGACGTCGGCGTCGAGCAGGTCGCTTATCGCATGGGCGAGCGCGGCTCGGTCTTCCTCCGGCACCAGCTCGAACAGGTCGGCGATGTCGGCGGGGTGAAGCGGCTCGACCAGCGCGCGTGCGCCCTCCGCATCGCCCGCCTCGACCGCATCCAGCACGGCGGTGACGAACTCGGGCCGCAGCAAGTCGTCCTCATCGAGCTCGGTTTCGGTGTCAGGGGCGGGCGCCACGGGAAGTTCGGTCTCACTCATCGCCGCCTCCCTGGAACGCTGCGCCGCGGGAGCCCTAACGCGGGTCGGCACTATTTGCCAGCCGGGGAGGGCGTGCCTATCTGCCGTCCGATCAATTCAGGAGATCACCATGGCCGATACCCCCGAAACGCTGACGCTGACGCTCGACGATGGCGACGTCACCATCAAGTTGCGTCCCGACCTCGCCCCCAATCACGTCCAGCGCATCGTCGAGCTGGCGAATGAGGGCTTTTATGACGGCGTTCCATTCCACCGCGTCATTCCCGGCTTCATGGCGCAGGGCGGCGACGGCGGTCGCGGTGACGGCACCGGCGGTTCCACCAAGCCGAACCTGAAGCAGGAATTCTCCGCCGAGCCGCACGTGCGCGGCGTGTGCTCCATGGCGCGCACAAACGACCCGAACTCCGCCAACAGCCAGTTCTTCATCGTGTTCGACGACGCGACCTTCCTCGACCGGCAGTACACCGTCTGGGGCGAGGTGACAGACGGCATGGAACTGATCGACGCGCTGCCCAAGGGCGAGCCGCCGCGCAATCCCGGCAAGATCGTGAAGATGCGGGCCAACTGAGAACCGCACAGGGCCGGCTCATGTCGGCCCTGAGTCGGCCGACGTCGGCCGCCACCTCAGCCCTCGCCCAGTACCTTCACCACCCAGTCGTGGAACAGGCGAACGGGCTTGGTCTGTAAGGCGCGCGGCCGGCACACGAAATAATGGCTGTAGGGGCTTTCCACCTGAATGTCGGGGAACAGCCGCACCAGCCGCTCGTCGCGCGCATTTTCCAGATGGCTGGCGTGCATGAACGCGACGCCCAGCCCCTGCGCGGCCGCCTCCAGCATCAGCCCGCCGGCATCGAAATAATCGACCGCCAGCGGCTTCGTCGCGCTCAGTCCGGCAGCCTGAAGCCACGCCGTCATCGCGTCCGGCATGTCGCGATGGAGCAGGGCGGTCATGTTCGACAGCTGTTCGGGCCGGGTAAGCGGCGAGGGTCCGTCGAGCAGCGATCGCGCGCCGATGACATATACGGTGTTGGTGTCGAGCCGGCGGGCGTAAAGGCTGGGATCGACCTCCCGCGCCAGGGCGATCACCGCATCCAGGCCATCGCCCAGCCGCGACATGCCATGGCCCGCCGTGTCGATGTCGAGATGAAGCTGAGGATGCGTCTGGCGCAGCTCGCCGACACGAGGAAACAGCCGCTGCGACGCGTAGAGCGGCAGCACGCCCAGTCGGAGGCGCAGCACTTCGGTGCCGCTGGTCAGCGATTCCACTGCGTCGGACAGGCTGTCCAGCACCGGCGCGATCTGCGTCAGCAGGTGCTCGCCATCCTCGTTCAGCACCATCGCCTGATGGCGGCGCGCGAACAGGGGCTTGCCGATGAAGCGTTCCAGCGACTGGACGCGGCGGCTTAGAGCAGGGGCGGACAGGGCCAGCTCCTCCGCCGCTGCCTTGATCGAGCCCAGTCGTGCGACCTGGACGAAAGCCTCAATGGCGCCGAGCGGCGGCAGCCGACGCATGGAAAATCCCTCTTCTTCTCACTTCCACCATTGCAGAAACTGCAATCGCGTCAACTGTTTTCGCACTTGCAACATGGATCATGTTAGCGCAATCAGGGCGTGCCTTTCAGGCATCCTCTCCTAAAAACTTTCACGGGCTGGCCTTCGGGTCGGCCCTTTTTTTTGTCGTGCCGCTTTGCTCGCAGATGCGGAACCGAGCTCCTATCTCACGCGCTACGCGAAGCTCGCGAGAAGGAAGGATCACATGGCCGACAGCGAGGCGCCGACGCGCCGCATCCAGGTGGCGAACAGCCGGCCCGAGGATTCCGGGCGCGGCCTGGCGCATCTGCCGCGCAGCCTGATGGCGGCCCTGGGCCTGGGCGAGGGTGATGTGGTGGAGATCATCGGCAAGCGGTCGACGCCCGCGCGTGCCGTCTATCCCTATGCCGAGGACGAGGGGCTGGAAGTACTCCGCCTCGACGGCCTGCAACGCGCCAATGCCGGCGTCGGCTCAGGCGATTTCGTCGAGGTACGCGCGGCGGAATCGAAGCCGGCGACCCGCGTGGTCTTTGCCCCGGCCCAGCAGAACCTGCGGCTGCAGGGGACGAGCGCGGCGTTGCAGCGGACCTTCTACAATCGCCCGCTGGTGGCCGGCGACGTGGTCGCAACCACCGGCCAGCAGCGGGTCGGCCAGATGCCGCCCTCCGTTCAGCGCTACATGAACGCGCCGGCCTATGC
>CAKTFL010000207.1 GCA_934555855.1 uncultured Sphingomonas sp.
CGCCTATAGCTCGATCAACAATGTCGGCTTCGCGCTGGTCGGCCTTGCCGCCGGCACCGCTCAGGGTGTCTCTTCCGTCCTCGTCTACCTGACGATCTATGTCGCGATGACGCTGGGCAGCTTCCTGGTCGTGTTGCAGATGCGCGATGCCGAGGGGCGGCCGGTGGAGACGCTGGCGAGCCTGTCGGGCCTGTCGCGGACGCGGCCGGGCCTTGCGCTGGCGATGGCGATGTTCATGTTCTCGCTGGCCGGCATCCCGCCGCTGCTTGGCTTCAACGCGAAGCTCGCGGTCTTCGATGCGGCGGTTCAGGCCGGGCTGTTCCCGCTGGCGGTGATCGGCTTCGCCGCCTCGGTGATCGGTGCGTATTACTATCTCCGGGTCGTGAAGGTGATGTACTTCGACGAGCCGGCCGTCGCGTTCGGCCGGAACGACAATGTCGTCGAGGGCGGTTTGATCGCGGTGAGCGCCGCGTTCATCTCCCCGCTTGGCTGGCTGTTGCTTGCGCCGCTCGGCGCCTGGACAATGACGGCCGCGCGGTCGCTGTTCTGAGCGCCTTCCGGACGGTCGCGACCACAGGCTCGACCAATGCCGATCTGCTGGCGCTGGCCGCGGTGGGGTCGGTCGAAGAGGGCCTGTGGCTCCGCGCGGAACGGCAGACCGCCGGCCGGGGGCGCCTGGGCAGGGAATGGGTTTCACCGCCCGGCAATCTGTATGCCAGCACGGCGGTGCGGCTGAGGCCGAGTGATCCTTTGGCGTCGGACCTGTCGCTCATGGCGGGGGTGGCGGTCGAGGAGGCTGTGACAATCGTTCTGGATGCGGCGGGCCAGCCTGCGGCTCCTGCGCTGAAATGGCCCAATGATCTGCTGATCGATGGCGCCAAGGTTGCCGGCATCCTGCTGGAGCGCCGTGACGATGTGGTGGTGGTCGGGATCGGCGTAAATCTGGCGCACCATCCCGACCTGCCCGACAAGGTCACGGTCAGCCTTGCGTCGCTGGGCGCGCCCACACAGCCGGCTGCCTTTGTCGAACTGCTCGCCGAGACGTTCGCACGCTGGCTGGCACGCTGGCGGAGTGAGGGGTTGCGACCCGTCAGGGAGCGTTGGCTGGCGCGGGCGCACCCGGTCGGCACGGCCTTGTTGGCGCAATTGCCGGATGGCGTGGTGCTGAATGGCCTATTCGACGGTCTGGACGCGCAAGGGTCGCTGCTCTTGCGCTTGGCCTCGGGCGAGCGGCGTGTCATTCACGCCGGCGATCTGGTCCTGCTGTAGAGGATAAGGGGATGCTGCTGGCGATCGATGCAGGCAACACCAATGTCGTCTTCGCGCTGCTTGAGGCAGGCGCCATCCGCGCGCGCTGGCGGATCGCGACCGATCCCCGCCGCACGGCCGATGAATATGCCGTCTGGCTGCATCAGCTGTTCCAGCTCGAAGGGTTCGAGCGGGGGCAGGTCAACGGGGTGATCGTCGCGACGGTGGTCCCGCGGGCGCTGCACAACCTTCAGGTGCTGAGCACCAAATATTTCGGCACGGAGGCGCTGATCGCGGGCAGGGCGCCGGTGGAGTGGGGCATCGCGCTCGACATCGACGAACCCTCGTCTCTGGGCGCCGACCGTGCCGTCAACACCATCGCCGCCCATGCGCTGCATCCCGGCGATCTGATCACGATCGACTTCGGCACGGCCACCACCTTCGACGTCAGCGACTATCGCGGCGCCTACAAGGGCGGGATCATCGCGCCGGGTATCAACCTGTCGCTCGACGCGCTGGTCACCGCGGCGGCCAAGCTGCCCCGCATCGCCATCGAGGCCCCGCAGGCGGGAGGCAGCGTGATCGGCCGCAACACGGTCGATCAGATGAACATCGGCATCTTCTGGGGCTATGTGGCAATGATCGAAGGGCTGGTGGCACGGCTCCGCAGCGAGATAGGACGCCCGGTGCAGGTGATCGCGACTGGGGGCCTGGCTACCCTGTTCGAGCCGCATACCGACGTCTTCGACGCGATCGAGCCCGACCTGACCATCAAGGGGCTGGCGATGCTGTGGGAACGTGCCCATATCGGGTGACAAGCGCGTCCGCGCCAATATGGCGGGCGGACGCCCCTGACTTCAAGGAAGCGAATGACTCCCAAGAACGAACTGCTCTTTGTCGCGCTCGGCGGTTCGGGCGAGATCGGGATGAACGTCAATCTCTATGGCACCCGCGGAAAGTGGGTGATGGTGGATTGCGGTATCACCTTCGCCGACCCCTATTATCCGGGCATTGATGTGATCCTGCCGGACCTGTCGTTCATCGAGGACCGGCTGGACGACCTGGTCGGGATTGTCCTGACCCATGGCCATGAAGATCATATCGGCGCGTTGCCGTATCTGGCCGAGGACCTTGGCGTGCCGATCTATGCGACGCCGTTCACCGCCGGCCTGGTCCGGGGCAAGCTGGATGAGGAGCGGATCGGCGATGCCGTCGAGCTGAAGATGGTCGGCCCTGGCGAGCGTTTCGAGGTCGGGCCGTTCGGCTTCACCTTCGTGCCCCTGTCCCATTCGATCCCCGAGGCGAACGCGCTGCTGATCGAGACACCCGACGCGCGCGTGTTCCACACGGGGGACTGGAAGCTGGACGCCGCGCCGGTGCTGGGCAATCCGGCCACGGCCGAGCAGCTGACGGCGATCGGCGATGCCGGCGTCGATGTGCTGGTCTGCGACTCGACTAACGTGTTCAACACCACGGCGTCGGGCTCTGAAAGCGATGTTCGCCGGGGGCTGGCGGAGACGGTCGCGGCCGCGCGTGGGCGGGTGCTGGTCACGACCTTTGCCTCCAACGCGGCACGGCTCGCGACGCTGGGCGAGGTCGCGCGCGAGACGGGGCGCAAGCTGTGTGTAGCGGGCCGATCGCTCGACCGCATCCTGAAGGTGGCGCGGCAGTGCGGGTATCTGTCCGACTTTCCCGAAACCGTCGACTTCGACACGGCGATGCGCCTGCCGCGCGACCGGGTGCTGATCGTCGCTACGGGTGGCCAGGGCGAGGCGCGCGCCGCGCTCGCCCGCATCGCCGATGGCAATCACGCGATCAGCCTGGAGTCGGGAGACACGGTGATCTTCTCGTCCAAGCAGATTCCGGGCAATGAAGTCGCGATCGGCCGGATCCAGAACACGCTGGCCGGGCGCGGCGTGAACATGGTCACCGACCGGCAGGCGCATGTCCATGTGTCGGGCCATCCCGGGCGGCCGGAGCTTGCCGCCATGTATGGCTGGATCCGCCCTGACCTGCTGCTGCCGGTTCACGGCGAGGTGCGGCACCTGGTGGAACATGCCCGGTTCGCCCTGTCGGAAGGCGTGCCGGACGCGCTGACCCAGTCCAACGGAGAGATCGTGCGACTGGCGCCGAGTCAGGCAAAGAAGATCGGTCATGCCCCGATCGGGCGGCTGGTGCTGGACGGCGATGTGATCCTGCCATCGGACGGCGCGACCATGAACGAGCGGCGGAAGGTTGCGATCAATGGTCAGGTATCGGTTGCCGTCGCGGTCGGACGTGAGGGACGGTTGATCGGGCGGCCGCAGGTTCGCGTTCAGGGCGTGCCGGTGGAGGAAGAGCGGGACGCGTTCATCGATGACGCCGTTGCGGCGGCGGTAGAGGCGATGAAGGGTGGCAAGCGCTCCGCGGACAAGCTGCGCGAAGACATCCGCCTAGCGGTGCGCCGTACCGCGACGCGCTGGACCGGCAAGAAGCCGGTCGTGGACGTGCTGCTCATCCAGGGCTGATCGACGTGCGCTGGACCTCGATGCTGGCGATCTACATCCTGTTCTGGGCCTTCTCAATGTTCCTGGTCCTGCCCTGGGGTGTACGCACCACGCACGAGGCAGGCGGGGAACCCGTGGCCGGCCAGGCTGACAGCGCTCCGCACGAGTTCAGGGCCGGGTTGATCGCCCTGCGCGTGACGATCGTCGCGACGGTGCTGTTCGCGCTGTTTCAGCTCAATTATCATTTCGGCTGGATCGGCGTGGACAGTTTCGCGTGGTTCGCCCCGGAGAACGTCGTCGATTCGCGCTGAGCGGTTGCCCTGGCAAGCAATCGAAGGACCTCGTCTTGAAAGAGTGGGAGGTGATATGCCGGGGATATGTTCACCTGCCACTGCTTTTCGAGACGGTATTCCGACAAGCTCAATGCTCCTCGGCACGACGGTTCAGTGTAGATTTATCGCGCTCGAGGTTCCGGCTTCCCATTTGCCTTCGCCGGTGCGCGGTTCGCGCCAGTCATCGTGGCAGTCCGGATCGTGGAAGGCTTGATGCCCGCCACCGTCGGAATGGCGGAGCGCTTCTGGGTCGAGCGGGCCAGCCATGGCGAGCATGATCTCGGCAAGGAGCTGGCCGCTCGAATAGTCCGCTACCGCAGTCGTTCGATTGCCTGTGCCAGCGCCACGTAAAGCTTGCCCATGTCCGACGACAACAGTGTCACGCCAAGCGGCGAGCCGTCCGGTTGGGCCAGAATGGCGCGCAGCATCGACTCGAAGTCGTGAATGTAGCGATTGACCTGCTCGCGGAATCCCTCGCTGTCGTCATAAAGGCGCCCGATCTCGCGTGCGTCGGCGGCGTCGAGGACGCGGACGGCGCGGCGGGTGAAGACACCGCGATCGCCCTTCAGATAGGCGGCCCAGGCGCTGTCGGACACTTCGGGTGCCAGGATCTTGGTCACGTCGATCGAGGCAGAGTTGAGCGATTCGATCAGCAGCGAAACGCGCCGGGCAAAGGTGTTGCGGTCGGCTTCGTCACGCTCGGCGCGCGCGGTCTCAAGCCGGGTCTCAACCAGTGACGTCTGCTC
>CAKTFL010000208.1 GCA_934555855.1 uncultured Sphingomonas sp.
CGCTCGGCTTCGATCGGTATTGGGTGGCCGAGCATCACGGCATGACCGGCATCGCCAGCGCCGCCACCGCGGTGGTGATCGCCCATGTCGCTCAGGCGACGCGGACGATCCGCGTCGGCGCCGGCGGCATCATGCTGCCCAACCATGCGCCGCTGGTGATCGCCGAACAGTTCGGCACGCTGGAGGCGCTGTTTCCGGGGCGCATCGACCTCGGCTTCGGTCGGGCGCCCGGCTCCGACCAGCGGGTCGCGCGCGCCATGCGGCGGACACTGGAGACGGACGCCAACGCCTTTCCGCAGGACGTGCTGGAGGTGATGAGCTATTTCGCCGATGACGGCCAGACCGGCATCCGCGCGACACCGGGGGCGGGTGCGAACGTGCCGATCTGGATCCTGGGGTCCAGCCTGTTCGGGGCGCAGCTCGCCGCGGCGCTGGGCCTGCCCTATGCCTTCGCCTCGCACTTCGCGCCCGATGCGCTGGATCAGGCGCTGGCGCTGTACCGGCGCGATTTCCGCCCCTCGGCGCAGCTCGACCGGCCCTATGCCATGGCCGGCTTCAACGTGTTCGCGGCCGACACCGATGCGGAGGCGCAGTTCCTCGCCTCTTCGCAGCAGCAGGCTTTCGTGGCGCTCCGCACCGGCAATCCCCGCCAGCTTCCCCCGCCCGTCGCCGGCTATCGCGACAGCCTGCCGCCCAGCCATGCGGCGATCCTCGACCATGTTCTGTCCTGCTCGGCGACGGGCAGCCCGGCCACGGTCGCACGCGGCCTCGCCGCCTTTGTCGAGCGTACCGGGGTGGACGAGGTGATGATCACCAGCGCCATCCACGATCACGAGGCGCGAAAACGCTCGCTCGCGATCGCGGCGCAGGCCATGGGCGGGATGACGCTGGCCGCCTGAGGGCGCGGAAAGGCAGGGAATGACACCAAGGGAATTGATCGCCACGGCAAAGGTGCCGGGCGGCGGCGAGGATTTGCGCCTGTTCCGGCGCGGCGGCGACTTCATGATCGTGCTCGACCGGAACGAGCTGATGAGCACCCGCATGAGCGGGTCGGAAGAGGCGCTGGCGACCCTGAGCTGCGAGCGCCTGGCGGGGCGATCCGCGCCGCACATGCTGATCGGCGGCTACGGCATGGGCTTCACCCTGCGCGCCGCGCTCGGCCTGCTGGATGCGGGCGCGGAAGTCACGGTGGCGGAGCTGGTGCCCGACATCATCGATTGGGCGCGAGGGCCGATGGCGGCGCTGACGGCCGGGTGCCTCGACGATCCGCGCGTGCGCCTGGTCCAGCAGGATGTCGCGGTAGTGATCGCCGACGCCGAGCGGCGCTATGACGCGATCCTGCTCGACGTCGACAACGGCCCGGACGGACTGACCCGCGCCGCCAACGACCGGCTCTACTCGCCGGCGGGACTCGCCGCCGCCCGGCGCGCGCTGACGCCCGGCGGGTGGCTGGCGATCTGGTCGGCCGCCCCCGATCCCGCCTTTACCCGCCGACTGGTTCAGGCCGGGTTCGCGACCGACGAGGTCGTGGTCCGCGCCCGCAGCAACGGCAAGGGTCCCCGCCACGTCATCTGGTTCGCCCGAAACGGCGGCGGCTGATCCTTCTTCAGAAGGTCAGCCTGATCGTGCCGCCCCAGGTCCGCGGATCGCCCACCTGCGCGGCGATCAGGCCGGTGTTGCCGCCGGTGCCGGCCAGCAACAGGTCGATATAGTCCTTGTCCAGGGCGTTACGCACCCATGCGAAAGCATCGAAGCGCCCAGTGCGGAAGCCGGCGCGGAAGTTTTGGATCGAATAGCCCTGGACCCAGGTATAGGCCGAAGGCGACGGGTTCGAGGACCAGCGGGAACGATAGCTGGCGTCATATCCCAGGTAGAATTGCCCTTCCTCTCCGAACACCTCGCTCGGGACATTGCCCTCCGCGCCCCAGGACGCCGCCCATTTCGACACGCCGGGCAGGACCTGGCCCGAAACGTCGCAGTTCGCCGGGCTGAGCGAGCCGGGCACGCCGGCAGGTCCGGGAAGCTGGGTACCGGTGGCGGTGGTGCCGCCGGAAAGCTCGGGCGGGCATGGCGCATCGACGAAGCGGGTGTACCTCGCATCGGTATAGGCGCCGCTGGCATAGGCGTTGAAGCGCTCGCTGGGGCGGATCGAGAAGTCAGCCTCGACGCCGCGGGTACGAACCTTGTCCGCATTGGCCAGATAACCGCGGATCGTTCCGAACTGGCCGTTGGTGACGTTGGCCTGGAAATCCTTGATCTCGGTCCAGAAGCCGGTGAGGTTCAGCGTGACCCTGCGATCCCAGAACTGGCTCTTGATGCCGGCTTCGAAGTGATCGACCTTCTCCGGCTTGATGGTTCCGGCCGCCAGGATGGGCGCACCGTTCGCGTCCGCCGGAACGCCGTTGAGATTGATGCCGCCCGTTTTGAAGCTTTTCGCATAGGTGGCATAGAGATTGACGTCGTCGGTCACCTCGTACCGCAGGTTCACGTCGTACGACAGGTTCCAGGCGCTGTAGTTCGGCTCAAAGAACTGCGACGCCTGGATGCCGCGCTGCGCTGCCGTCCACGGATCGCTGAACGAGGGCGAGCCGGGCACGGCGGAGACGATCTGGCGTGTGCCGTTCGAGGCGGTGCCGGTCACGACCGAATTGTACAGGCCCTTCTTCTTGTCGTAATTGACGCGAATGCCTGGGGAAATCGTGAACCTGTCGGCCACTTCCCAGTTGAGCTTGGCGAACGCGGCCAGGCTGGTGTTATTGAGCCGGATGTCGTTGGTCGCCACGACGTTGTTCAGCACGGCGGGGTTGCACGCCAGGGCCGTGGAGGTCGGGGTGCATACGCCACCTGCGGGCGGAGCAAGCAGCCAGCGGCTTGCTGCCGTGCCCGTCTGCTGGATGCCGGTCGTATGGATCTTCTGGTGGAAGCCGAACAGGCCGACCACGAAGTCATAGCCGCTGCCCTGGTGGCCGAAGCGGAACTCCTGCGTATACTGGTTCTGCTTGGTCGGATTGTTGACTTTGGTATAGATCGGCAACCCGGTATAGTCCCGGTCGTTCGCCGGCCCCCAGTCCCAATAGCGCCACGCCGTGATCGAGGTCAGCGTGTTGCTGTCGCTGATGTCCCAGACCGCCCTCGCCGACACGCCGCCATGCTCGTTGCGGGCCGCCAGCGCCGCGTCGGCATCGGTCAGCCGGTCATAAGGATTGGTGCTGGGAACCTGATAACCGGGGAAATAGGAGGTCAGCGCCGGATATTGCCGGTTGGCCGCCCGCTGCGTCCGGCCGTATCCGCCATAGGCAAAGGCGCAGCAGATCGGGTCCTGAAGGTTGAAGTCGCCGGACAGGGTCACGTTCAGGTCCGGAGCCGCCTTCCACAGCACCGAACCACGGATGCCGATATTGTCCTGAGACTGGATCCACGTGCTCTTGACGGTGTCGTACAGCGTGCCGCGGCGACTGGTGCCCGTGACGCTGATGCGGGCGGCGATCGTATCGGACAGCGGACCCGAGATCGACGCCTTGCCCTGCTTGAAGTTCAGGTTGCCGAGCGACACCTCGGCCTTGCCCTCGAAGTCGAAGCTCGGCGGGCGCGTCGTGATGTTGATCGCGCCGGCCGTGGTGTTCTTGCCATACAGCGTGCCCTGCGGGCCGCGCAGAACCTCGATCCGATCGACATCGACGAAGTCGAGCGTCGCGGACGCGATGCGGTTGTAATAGACATCGTCGATGTAGATGCCGACGCCTTGCTCGAACCCGTCATTGGTCAAGCCGAACGGCGCACCGATGCCGCGGATGTTGATGAAGGTGTTACGGGGATTCTGGGAATAGAATTGCAGCGTGGGTGCAAGCTGGGTCAGCCGGGAGATGTTGTAGGTGCCCTGCGCGTCGAGCGTTGCGCCGCTCACCACCGAAATCGCGATCGGAACGTCCTGAACATTCTCCTGGCGACGGCGAGCCGTGACGACGACCTCCCCCGCGCTGCGGGGTTCGGCGACGGCAGCGGCGCTCTCCGTTGCAGGCAGGGCCGCTGGACCTCCCGGCGCGGCGTCCTGGGCAGCGGCGACCACCCCGCTCCGGAGAGTTGCCGCCTGATCGGCCGTATCCGGGTTTGCGGCGATCGGGCCGGCAAGCAGCAGAGCAAGGGTCAGCGACATGAGTCCTCCTGTTGTCGCCGCGAAACTCTACCATGCAGGTGGATATTCAACGCTGATTGTGATTGGCCCGCCTAAACGTCTGCTTTCACGCCTCGCGGGACCGGGTGCGCCCGGTTCCTACGCCGCCGCCGGCAGCCGCAATCGCACCAGCAGCCCGCCCAGATCCTCGCTTTCCTCAAGCGCGACGGTTCCGCCATAGATTTCCGCGACATCGCGCACGATGGCGAGGCCAAGGCCGGTGCCGGGCTTGCCCGTGTCGAGCCGGACGCCGCGGTCGAAGATGCGGACCCGGTCCTCCTCCGGAATGCCGGTGCCGTCGTCCTCGACCATGATCTCCACGAAGCCGGCCTGCGCCGCAACGGTCACGAAGACGCTGCCACCGCCATATTTGGCCGCGTTCTCGATCAGGTTGCCGAGCATTTCGTCCAGATCCTGGCGCTCGACATGGACCTGGAGGTCCTTCGGTCCGTCCATGTCGATGCGGACATGGCGGTACAGGCGCGCCACGGCCCGCTCCACCGACTCGACCGAGGGCCATACCTCGGCGCGGCTGTGGGCCGATCCGCGCCGCCCGACCGCACGGGCGCGGGCGAGATGGTGGTCGACCTGCCGCCGCATCGTCCGAGCCTCGCGTACCACCGTTTCGGCCA
>CAKTFL010000209.1 GCA_934555855.1 uncultured Sphingomonas sp.
TCGCGCTCGTTGATGACAGCCCAGAGCTGGGAGGTGCCGGGATAGAAGGTCAGGCCGTTGGGGTTACGCAACCCGGTCGCGTAATCGCGATGCGCGCCGGTCGCGCGGTCCACCTCCCAGATACGGGCGCGATCCTTTTCCGCTTCGAACCCGTTCTCGGTAATGTTCGAGTTGGAGCCGATGCCGACATACAGCTTCGATCCGTCGGGGCTTGCGGTCAGGCTCTTGGTCCAATGGTGATTGATCGGTCCGCCGGGCAGGGGGGTCACGATCGTGCCGGGCGCGGTGATCCGCGTCTGTCCCGTTCGGTAGGGGAAGCGCACGATCGCGTCGGTGTTGGCGACGTACAGGTCACCGCCCACCAGCACCATGCCGAAGGGGGAAACGAGCTTGTCGATAAGGACGCTGCGAACGTCGGCCCTGCCGTCGCCATCCGTGTCGCGCAGCAGCGTGATGCGGTCGCCGCCGCTCACGTCGCTATGGCCGAAGCCCTGTATCCAATTAACCACGATGTCCTTGGGCCGGGAGATCGGCTCTTTGGGCCCCTTGGGCTCGGCGGCGAGCACGTCGCCGTTCGGCAGGGTATAGAGCTCCCGCACGTTCTTCATGCCCGTGGCGAATGGCTGCACCTTCATGCCGCGCGGCACGGTGGGCGTGGCATCGCCCCAGGGAGTGACGCTGGCGATGTGCATCGGCGGCAGCAGATACTGTTTCTGCTCGGGCAGGCGCGGGTTCGGCCCGACCTGCTGCGCGGGATCACCGCCCGACCCGCTGCACCCGGCAATAGCGAGGGATGGCAGGGCTAGAAGAGGAAGCAGGCGGCGCATCAACGGTCTCCGTCGGCGGCTAGAAGGCTGTACCCGACCCAGCTCGTCACCCAGGCGAGCAGAGTCACGATTGCCGATAGGGTGAGCCCGGTCGGAACAACGGAGGTCCAGGCATCGCGGCTGTGAATGAAGCCGTTGACGATCCCGAGCGCCAGCATGGCGATCGTGCCGATCGAATGGAGCCAGTCCGCCCCGGTCCTGACCCGCCGGCGACGGCGACGCAGCACCAGCGCGTCCACCAGGCCCGCCACCGCCGCCAGCACCCCCATGACGCAGCCGCCCGCGATCAACCACACTGCGAAATCGGCCCACTGCATGTTGGCGCTGTTGGCATAGGCAATGTCCGCCACCAGCGCCGCGGTGAACAGCGCCAGCGGAAAGGCCGACAGGATGCCGTGAATGGGATGGGCGCGTGCTGGCCGCTGCCCGGCGAAGCGGCCGGTCGGGTAGGTGCTGGCCATGGCTGCGGCGCGTCCTTTGCTGAATGTTGCTGCAGGTACGATCGGTGCGGGGGTTACGTTCCCTTCGGGCAATGGTCGGACGCTCGATGGCGGGGGAACGGATGTGCCCTGGTCGCGTTGTTTCGCGCCCGATTGAGTTGATGCCGGCCGACGCGCTACACGCGGGTCATGAGCACCATCATCCGCGATACCGACCTGATCGAAAGCGTCGCCGACGCGCTTCAGTTCATCAGCTACTATCATCCCATGGATTATATCCGCGCGCTGGGTGACGCCTATCGCGCCGAGCAGTCGCCCGCCGCCAAGGACGCGATCGCCCAAATCCTGACCAACAGCCGCATGTGCGCGGAGGGGCATCGCCCGATCTGCCAGGATACAGGCATCGTCACGGTGTTCGTGAAATGGGGCCAGGACTGCCGCCTGACTGGGGAGGGCAGCTTGCAGCAGGTCGTCGACGAGGGCGTCCGCCGCGCCTACCTGCATCCCGAGAACCGGCTGCGCGCCTCGATCCTCGCCGACCCCGCCTTCACCCGCCGCAACACGAAGGACAACACGCCTTCCGTCCTTCATGTCGAGATGGTGCCGGGCGACAAGGTGCATATCGACGTCGCGGCCAAGGGCGGCGGGTCGGAGAACAAATCCAAGTTCAAGATGATGAACCCGTCCGATTCGATCGTCGACTGGGTGCTGGAGATGATCCCGCAGATGGGCGCCGGCTGGTGCCCGCCGGGGATGCTGGGGATCGGCATCGGGGGCACGGCGGAAAAGGCGATGCTGCTCGCCAAGGAATCGCTGATGGGCCAGATCGACATGGCGCAGCTGAAGCAGCGGGGCGCGAGGACCGACCTTGAGGCGCTCCGCATCGAGATCTTTGACAAGGTCAATGCGCTTGGCATCGGCGCGCAGGGGCTGGGCGGGCTTTCCACCATTCTCGACGTCAAGATCATGGACTGGCCGACTCATGCCGCGTCGAAGCCGGTGGCGATGATCCCCAATTGCGCCGCCACCCGCCACGCGCATTTCACGCTGGACGGATCGGGGCCGGCCTTTCTGGAAACACCCAGGCTGTCCGACTGGCCGGAGGTGAACTGGACCCCCGACAAGGCGGCAAAGCGCGTTGACCTCGATACGCTGACACCGGAAGTGGTGCAGTCGTGGAAGCAGGGCGACCGGCTGCTCCTCAACGGCCGGATGCTGACCGGCCGCGACGCGGCGCACAAGCGGATCGCCGACATGCTGGCGCGCGGGGAACAGCTGCCCGTCGAGTTTCGCGGGCGCGTGATCTATTATGTCGGCCCGGTTGATCCCGTCGGTGAGGAAGTCGTCGGCCCCGCCGGCCCGACGACGGCGACGCGCATGGACAAGTTCACGCGCATGATGCTGGAACAGGGCCTGACCGCGATGGTCGGCAAGGCGGAGCGCGGCCCGGCGGCGGTGGACGCGATCCGCGACCACAAGAGCGCGTACCTGATGGCCGTCGGCGGCGCCGCCTACCTTGTCGCGCGCGCGATCAAAGGCAGCAAGGTCGTGGGCTTCGAGGATCTGGGCATGGAGGCGATCTACGAGTTCGAGGTGGAAGATTTCCCCGTCACCGTTGCGGTAGATAGCGAGGGCAACAACGTTCACCACCTCGCCCCCCTGGTCTGGCGCGAGAAGATCGCCCGCGAGCGGCTGCTCGAACCGGCATGAAGCGGGGCTGGCGGCGCCGGCTGATCGGCGGCAGGATCAACGCAGCACTAGGCATTTGTGGGGTGGCGTTCGCTACCCTGCTTTACGTTCCGGCCGTGCTCGCATTCCCGTACCGGACGCAGATCGGGACGACGAGTGTTCTGTCGGAGCGGCCGGTCGATCCACATATCGGCGCAGTGCTGACGCGCGCGGATCGCCTGCTCGCGGCCAGTCCGCTCAATCGACCCGGCCTGCACAGACAGGTGGTGCTCACCGACGGAGGCTGGCGCTGGCGCGTGCTGGCGCTGAGCGCATCGGGAGCCTTCGCACTTCGACGGCCTTTCAGCAGTGTGCTGGTCGTCAATCGCAACGATGTAGCAAGCGATCGCGTGTTCAATCCCGCTCCGGTCGCAAATGAGCGCTCCCTTTCTGGCGCCATCGCGCACGAGACGATGCATCTTCTGGTCGCCCGCCACCTCGGCGAATGGGGTGCGGCGTTCCTCCCGACCTGGAAGCTGGAAGGCTATGCCGATCACGTCGCGCAGGAGAGCAGCGTGCGCGCGGGTGACGAGGCTCGGATCCGCGCCATCGATCCACACGCGCCGGCGCTGGTCTATTATGACGGGCGGCGTCGTGTCGCGGCGGAGCTTGCCAGTAACGGCGGCTCGGTCGATCGGCTGTTCGGCCGGTGACCCGTCCTCGCATCCTGTTCGGCGATCACCGGACCCAAGCACCCGCGATCGAGCGGTTCGTCGATCACGAGCGGTTCGACGTGCGTTTCGAGCCGTTCGCTACGGCCAACCTGGCCGACGCCGATCTGGTGGTGCCGCTGCGGGTCGACCAGATCGAGCCCGCCCGCGCCGTCAATGCCGGCGGGCGTCGCCGCGCCGTGTTGCCGGACAGGGAATTGGTTGAGCTGTGCGACGACAAGCTCGCCTTCAACCTGCGCTTGATCGCGCTCGGCTTTGGCGATCTCATCCCCGACCTGCTCGGCGATGCGCCCGGCATCTATCCCTATGTCCGCAAGGCGCGGCGAGGCGATTATGGCCAGGGCATCCGGATGGTGCGCGGTCCGGGCGAAGAACCGGGCGGGGATGAACCCAGTCCCGACAGCTTCTGCCAGCGCGCGATCGTCGGGGAGGACGAGGAGGTGCTGCACTTGCTCCGCGTCGACGGGCAGGTCCGCTACGCGCTCGCCTATCGCTATGTCATGGCAGGCGCGCTGGCGGTAAGGGGTGAGACGGACCGCCCGGTCAGTACCGTTCCCGCCGACGTCACGACCGCGATCGGTCCCTGCACGGCAATTCTCGATGCGTTGGGCTTCGAGGGCACGTGCTGCTTCAACTACAAGCTGGAACAGGGGCGGCCGATGCTGCTGGAGTTGAACCCGCGTTTCGGCGGGTCGCTAGTGGGCGAAGTATCCGCCTATTTGTCCGCGTACCTCGCGGCATTGTAACCGTCACTTCTGTAAGGGAAGTGATCGCGGCTGAGGCGTAGGACGGGTGAGCCGATCCCGCCGTCGCTCCTTGAGGCGCGATCAGGCCAAGGAGGCGATCATGGCGCGCACATTGCTGACGGCCGAAGAGATGCAGGCAGAGCTGAACCGGACCGCGCTGCGTCTGTCGCTCGACAGCGAGGGACGGGAGATCGAGTTCATGCTGCCGACTCCCGCTGATCCGGGAGAAGGCGGCGATCACAACTGGGACGTGTCGGTCTATTGTCCCACGGGGCTGGACGAACTGTGCCGCCGCGCCGTGGAGGAAGTTGCGGCCCGCTACGACCTGGAGACCGACGAGCCCGGAGGCGAGCGTACGGACGAGGCAGCGTCCGACCGCTAAGTAACGGAC
>CAKTFL010000210.1 GCA_934555855.1 uncultured Sphingomonas sp.
CAATGCCGTGCTGGTGCTGGCGGGCGGGCGTTGGCGGGTGCTGTGGGGCGCGCTGGCCAGCGCCGGCGCGCTGGGCCTGATCGCGACGATCGCGTTCGGCGCCGAGGTGTGGCGGGCCTTCCTCGACGCCGCGCCGGTCGGCCGGGCGATCCTCGACCAGGGGCTGGTCGATCCCGCCAAGATGGTGAGCCTGTTCGCCGCGGCACGGGTGCTGGATGTGCCGGCCGGCATCGCCTTCGTAGTTCAGGGGACCGGAGCGTTCGGCGCGGCGCTGCTGCTCGCCCATGTCGCTCGCGCCCGCAGGATCGCGCCGGGCGGCGCGGCGGCGCTGGCCGGGGCTTGTACGGCGCTGATGAGCCCGTTCCTGCTCGATTACGACCTTACCATCACCGCCATCCCGCTGGCCTGGCTGTTCTCGGCCGGGGTGAGACGCGGGTTTATGCCCTGGGACAAGCTGGTCCTGGGCGCGGGCTATCTGCTGCCGCTGGTCGCCCGGCCCGTGGCGCAGGCGACCGGGGTGCCGCTGGCGCCGGTCGTGCTGTGGGCGCTGGCGCTTGCCGTCGCGCGTGCGGCCATGCGCGACGGCACGCCCGCCTAGCGTCCCTCCTCCAGCATCAGCCTGGCCGTCGCCTTGGCACTGCCGACCACGCCGGGGATGCCGGCGCCCGGATGGGTGCCGGCGCCGACGAAGTACAGGTTGGGGATGTGATCGTCGCGGTTGTGGACGCGGAAATAGGCGCTCTGGGTTAGAATCGGTTCAAGGCTGAAGGCGGAGCCGTGATGCGCGGCCAGGTCGCTCGCGAAATCCTTGGGGCTGTAGGAAAACTTCGTGACGATGCGGCTGTGGATGTCGGGAATCAGCCGCCGCCCGACCTCGTCCAGGATCCGCCTTTCCAGGATCGGCCCGATCTCGTCCCAGTCGACCGGGAACTTGGCGAGGTGCGGCACCGGCGCCAGCGCGTAAAAGGTCGAATGCCCCTCCGGCGCCAGCGACGGATCGGTCACGGTCGGATGGTGGAGGTAGAGCGAGAAATCCTGGCTCAGCACGCCATGGTCGTAGATGTCGCTCAGCAGCCCCTTGTAGCGAGGGCCGAACAGGATGGTGTGGTGCGGGATGCCCGGCCACGTGCCCTGGATGCCGAAATGCACCACGAACAGCGACGGCGAGTAGCGCTTGCGCTCCAGCCGCGCCTTTGTCCGCTGCGCGGAGCGCGATCCCGACAGCAGGTCGCGATAGCTGTGCATGATGTCGCCGTTGGACGCGACCGCATCGGCCTCGCCCCGCCAGCCCGAGCGGGTGGTGACGCCGGTCACCCGGTCGCCGAGCGTGTCGATGCTGGCCACCGGATCGCCCAGCCTCAGCACGCCGCCCAGCCGCTCGAAATGCCTGACCATCCCCGCGATCAGCCGGTTGGTGCCGCCTTTCGCGAACCACACCCCGCCATCGCGCTCCAGCTTGTGGATCAGCGCATAGATGGCGCTGGTGGTCATCGGATTGCCGCCGACCAGCAGGGTGTGAAAGCTCAGCGCCTCGCGCAGCTTCTCGTTCTTCACAAAACTCGACACGATCGAATAGACCGATCGCCACGCCTGGTACTTGGCCAGCGCCGGCGCGGCCTTGATCATCGAGGCGAAGTCTAGAAACGCCTCGTGTCCCAGCTTTTCATAGCCTTCGCGGAACACGCCGGCCGAATAATCGAGGAAACGGGCATAGCCCGCGACGTCGTCCGGATTCAGCCGCGCGATCTCCGCGCGCAGTTGGGCGTCGTCGTTGGTATAGTCGAAATTGGTGCCGTCGACCCAGTTCAGCCGGTAGAAGGGCAGCACCGGCTCCAGCGCGACGTCCGCCGCCATGGTCTGGCCCGAGAGCGCCCACAGCTCCTCGAGGCAGGCCGGATCGGTGATGACGGTCGGCCCGGCGTCGAAGGTGAAGCCGTCGCGCTCCCAATAATAGGCCCGCCCGCCCGGCTTGTCGCGCGCTTCCACGATCGTGGTCGCCACGCCCGCCGATTGCAGCCGGATGGCGAGCGCCAGCCCGCCGAAGCCGGCGCCGACGACGATCGCCCGCCTCATGCGCCGATCCTCCCGGCGGGTCGCCCCGCCAGGGCGCGCACCGCGCGTCCGATCGGCACGGGCGGCCTGCCCGTCAGGATTCGTGCCTTGTCGATCACTGTCGATTTTCCCGCATAGAACCGGCCGATCAGCCGGGGGTCAAGTCGGTAGAAACGCTCCAACACCCGATAGCGTTCGTCGGGCTCGGCCGCCTTGAACAACATGGTGTCGAGCATCCGATAGAAGCCGCGTGCGCGCCAGGTGCGCCGGGCGAGCCGGTGGGTGGCCCCGTGCAGCCCCGCCGCCGAATAATCGCGCCGGTCGGCCAGCAAGGCGGCGGTCCGGATCGCGTCGGGCAGCGAATAGCCGGTGGTCGGGTGGAACAGCCCCGCGCGCATCCCGATCTTCGCCACCCCGGCGCCGCCCGAGCGCCAATAGCCCTCGAAATCGCCGCCCATCGCGACCGGGAGCACGCCCGCCTCCTCGCGCTCGACGTGCAGCGTCGGCCAGCCCCGCGCGGCGGCGTAGGCGTCGATCCGTTCGCGCAGCGCCGGCGCGTCCAGGCCGGGCGAGCCGCTGTAATAGGTGTCCTCCAAGAAGATCTGGGCGGGGCCGAAGGGCAGGGCGTACATGAAGCGATAGCCGTCGAGCTGCGCCACCGTCGCGTCCATCACTGCCGGCCGGTCGAGGCCGTGCGCCGCGTCCAGCCTGATCTCCCGCCCCAGGAACTTCTGCCAGCCCAGCTCCAGCAGCGACAGGTCGCCCGTGCCGCGCGCGTCGATCACCGCGCCCTCGATCCGGTCGCCATCGGCCAGCACCGCGGCGGTGGGACTGGCGGCGGCGACGCGGCGGCCGGTCAGCAGCGCGCCGGGCGGCAGCACGCGGCGCACCGCGCGATCCAGCCGCTCGCTTTCAATGGAGTAATAGGATTGGGTGATCGTGCGGCGATGCGCGGGAAAGGCGACGTCATAGTCCGGCCAGGCATGGGCGACGAGATCCGCGACCAGCGGCCGGTTCGCGGCGCCGACGTCCGACCCGAAAAACGACCAGATGTGATTGCCGCCGATCCGCTCGCCCGCTTCGACCAGCTTCACGTCCATGTCCGGATGGCGCGCCTTGATCGCCAAGGCCGCCAGCCCGCCGGCCAGTCCGCCGCCGAGGATCGCAAGGTCGCAGGAGATCGTGGAGGCCATCGCGTCCAGCTCTAGCCGATCGGGCCGGATGCCGGAACCGTTCTTGTGCGGGTGGGCCGTCGTCGCCCGCTCTTGCCCCATCGTTGCGCCGGGATAATCTGCAGACAAGTGAGCCGGTTCGCGTGACCGGATCATCACGCCTCCGGTGTGATCGCGCGTCGTATGAGGATGCATCCGCGCCCGCTTTCAGCTACATGCGGTTTCATGTCCGCGCTGATCGCCATCATCGGTTCTGCCATTGTCATGACGGCGATCGTCGGGGTGCGCTACCTTCTGGCGTCGGGCGGGTTCGCCTGGGCGACCCGGCGGCGGCATCCGGGCCTTTACGCCGGGCTCGACCGGCAGATGCGGCGCGAGGTCGGCTGGTCGCTGATGTCCGCCGCCATCTACGGCGTCCCCGCCGGCGTGGTCGCCTGGGGCTGGCAGCAGCATGGCTGGACACGGATCTATTCGGACGTCCACATCTGGCCGCTCTGGTACTGGCCGGTATCGGTGCTGTTGTATCTCGCCGCGCACGACACGTGGTTCTACTGGACCCATCGCTGGATGCACCGGCCGCGGCCGTTCCGGATCGCCCATGCCGTCCACCATGCCAGCCGACCCCCGACCGCCTGGGCGGCGATGGCGTTTCATCCCGTTGAGGCGCTGACCGGCGCTGTGGTAATTCCGCTACTGGTGTTCGCGATTCCGATTCACGTCGCCGCGCTCGGCTTGGTGCTGACCATCATGACGGTTATGGGAGTGACCAATCACATGGGATGGGAAATCTTCCCGTCCTTTATGTGGAAGGGGCGGCTGGGCGGCTGGCTCATCACCGCCAGCCACCATCAGCGTCACCACGAGCGCTACGGGTGCAATTTTGGACTGTATTTCCGTTTCTGGGACCGGCTGTGCGGCACCGATGGCGGCCTTGGCGATTTCGCCCGAGCCCATGCCCGTGCCCAAGTTCATGCCGGTCGCCCCGAGGCGGAAGGGCGCGCTCGCGGCGCTGCTGGCGGCAATGCCCCTGTGCCTCGGCGCCGCACCCGTCGCGCGGCTTGACGTCGCGATCGAGGGGCTGCGTTCGACCAAGGGGCAGCTGCTGGTCTGCCTGACCGCCGATCCCGCCAATTTCCCCGGCTGCGTCGATGACCGCGACGCGGTTCTTCGCACCGTGCCGGCTGCCAACGCCGACCTCCGCTACGACGCGCTGCCCGCCGGCGGCTATGCCGTGTCCGCCATCCATGACGAGAACGGCAATGCGCGGCTGGATACCTTTGCCGGCATCCCGCGCGAAGGCTTCGGCTTTTCGCGCAATCCGGCGATCCGTTTCGGTCCGCCCCGTTTCGCCGCCGCGAAGTTCCAGCTGTCCGATGTTGCCGAACGGCAACAGATCAGGATGCGCTACATCTTCTGACCGGCCGGATCGGGAGCGATTTGCAATGGGAGGCGTTGCGCGCCTGTAACAATCTCCTTCGGAGTTCCCCCATCATGCGCCTGTTCCCCGTGATTGCCGGCCTCGCGCCGTTTGCCCTGCTCGCTGCCGGGCCGGCGGCGGGCCAGG
>CAKTFL010000211.1 GCA_934555855.1 uncultured Sphingomonas sp.
ATGATTCCTTTGAAGGTCGTTTCAGCCGGTTTCGCGCCGGGGATGAATTGGCCTCCGTTGGCCTGCGAGAAAGTCTCGCTCGGGGTTATCGCCACGATGTCATGCAGGAGGCCCAGAGGAATGCTTGGTCTTGCGAACTGGAACATGGGTTATCCCTCCTCGATTTCGTAGCTGATAGAATGGAGAAGGCGGCCGCTGTCGTAAAGCGGAGTAGGCGTCTTTGCTGTGTTCATGGTGATGTCGCTCTTTGGCGGGTCAATTCCGTCAAGGATGTACTGTTGCGTCATCGCCACGGCCCGCGTTCCGATTATCTCCGCTGCCCCTTTCGCTGTGCCGCCCTCGAGCATGATGTGGTCGAACGCTGCCCGGCAGGCGGCCTCGAGCTCGCTCTGGCCGGTGTCATAGCTGGCCCGGATGAAACTGCGCTCCGGGATTGTGACGGAGGGGCAGAGGAGGAACAAGAAATTGAGCTTGTCTTTCCCAGCGCTCGTGACGCCGAACAGGTTGCCGGTGTCCTTCGCCCGGATGAAGAACAGGCCGGGGAAGTCTCGCGGGCTCTTGCCCTCGCTCTGTTTATCGAGCGGTATTGCAAGGTTCTTGACGTTCTTCGCCCGGCTGGTCGCCCCCCACAAGGTCGCGCCGGCAGCGGCGAAACGCCGTGACCCGGCCGCGGCCAGCATCGGCGCGCCAGACAAGGTGAAACGGATCATGGGAGGGCTGGGCAATTCCCAGTCCACCGTACCTTCCTGAGCCGGATCATCGGAATCGAAGACATGATAGCTGTGGATGTAGTCGGCCAGCACCTCTGCTGGCAGTTCCACTCGCATCGCCGTGTGCGGCGGCAGCATCCAATCTTCCGCCGAGACGCCCGGCGTCAACGTACCACTTTCGATCATTGGTGTTCCGACCCTCGTCGGACAGAAGCTTTAGGCCAGCAGGCGACTAGAGGGAGGCTTGTTCACATGACTGTCAGGAGCAATCTGATCCAGATTGGGACTATTGCGGGTCTGGAGTGCTAAATGGCCTCCCTGATGCCGATCAGGACTTTGCCGGATTGGGCCTGATCGCCGCGATTACAGCGCCGTTCGCGGAAATCGGTAACGATCCTAGGATCTTCAACGATGGGCGGCGCGGGCGAGACGGTCGTTGATTGCCTCCCCGATCCCGTCGTTCGGGATGGCTGCGACCGCGATGCGCTCGGCGCCGCTCGCGTCGGCGAGGTGAAGCGCGTCGAACAAGCGCGCGGCCGCCTGCGTCAGGTCGCCCGTGGGCGACAGCGTCGCGTCACCCGCGATCGGGCCGAAGCCGATAAGATATTCGCCAGGCTCGGCGGCGATGGCGTTCAGGCGAAGCGGTTTGCCCGGCGCATAGTGGGTTGCGAGCTGACCCGGCGCGGTGATCCGGCCCGATGGCGCCGGGACGGACGCGTCCAATGCTTGAGCCGGAATCGGGCCGGGCCGCAGGATCGCACGCCCCTGGACGATGGTCGATTCCAGCCCCGCCTCGCACGCGCCGTCGTCGATGATCAACGGCACCTTGTCGCCCAGGCTGGCGGCGACATGGCCGGCACGGGTCGGGCTGATCCCGTTGGAGCGGTTGGCGGAGGGGGCCGCGATCGGGCGATCCGTTGCCGCCAGCAGCGCCCGCATGGCGCGATGCGCGGGCACCCGGATCGCGACTGTGTCGAGCCCGGCGGTGACGAGGCTGGCGATCGGCGCGCCGGGGCGGAGCGGCAGCACCAGGGTCAGCGGCCCCGGCCAGAATTGCGCCGCAAAATCGCGCGCCTGCCCGTCTAGCACGGCCAGCGCCGCCGCCGCCTCAAGATCGGGCACATGAACGATCAGCGGATTGAAACTCGGCCGGCCCTTGGCGGCGTAGATGCGCGCCACAGCCCCCGCATTTCCCGCGTCCGCCGCCAGGCCGTAGACCGTCTCGGTCGGCACCGCCACGATGCTGCCGGCACGGATCAGCGCCGCCGCCTCGGCGATCGCGGCCGGGCCGTAAGGCAGGATGCGGGGGGCTGGATCGACCATGGCCCGGCGCTATAGCCCCAGGCCGATGGCGGACGAAAGAACGGCTTTCCCGTCGCGGCCTTGCGGACCGACACCGCCAATGAGGATTTCAACATCGGCATGATCTTCGATCTCGACAGCTACCTCGCCCGCCTGCGCCTGCCCGCGCGCGTGACGCTGGACGCGGAGGGACTCGCGCGGTTGCAGCGGTCGCATCGGCTGGCGATCCCGTTCGAGAACCTCGACGTCATGCTCGGCCGGCCGATCCGGATTGATCCCGAGGACGCCTTTGCCAAGCTGGTGACCCGATCGCGTGGCGGCTTCTGTTTCGAGCACAATCGCGTGTTCCTTGATGCGCTCGTGATGCTGGGTTTCGAGGCGCGGGCGTTGCTGGCGCGCGTGTGGCTCGGTGCGACCGATACGCCACCGCTGACCCACACGCTGACGCTGATCACGATCGGGGAGCAAGCGTGGATCGCCGATCCCGGCTTTGGCGGCAGCTATACCCCGCCCATGCCGCTGGTGGATGGCGCGGAGGCGCCCGCTCCGGACGGCGCGCGGTTCCGGCTACAGCGGGACCCGGCGCTCGGCTGGCTGCTGCTGCGTCATGGCGAGGCGGCCACCACCGACGGTCGGGCGGCCGAAACGGGCTGGGTGCGACAATATAGCTTCACGACGGCGCCGGTGTGGGATGCGGATCTCGCCATGGGCGCGCACTGGGCCGCTACCGCGCCCGACACGCGCTTCACCACCCATCACATCGTCAGCATCGTCCTTCCCCATGGCTTTGCCAGCCTGACGGACCGCAACTATCGCCGCCGAGCAGGTGCGGAGGAGGCAAGTGGCGTCATCGACGATCCGCGCGTCTACCGGATGCGGCTGAGCTTGATGTTCGGAATCGACCTCAGCAGCGAGGAAGTGAGGAGCCTGCCGCTGTTCGCGCAGGCCTGAACGGGACCCGGACTGGACCGGCCCTAGCCGCAGCTTTCCTGCTTCGCCTCGGGTCGTCCATCGGCATACCAGTGCGGGGGTTTGCTCGAGTCCTGGTCGAGGTAGCAGACCTCGCCGCCGGTGCCGTCGCTTCCGATCCGCACCGACCAGTTATGCGCGTCGCAATTGTGCGCCTCGCACCCCCAGGCGACCAGCGACAGCCCTTGGCGGGCGATCGGGGTCTGCGGGCCATCGGCGGCGAGGATGAAGCGGCGCACCTCGTCCGGCGCGCCGGATCGGCCGATCGCAGCGGTTACGGCCGGCTGATGAAGAAAACCCCCGCCGTCGACCTTGTCGAACGGATATTTGCCCTCGAACCGGGACAGGTCGGCAGCGGGCGACGGGATCGGGCTGGGTGCCGACGCCCGCGCGGCGGGCGCTGTATCATTGCCTTCCCCGCTCCGGTCCGTCGATGGCTGATTGCAGGATGCGAGCAGCAACAGCGCCGCCGCGATGGCGCGCGGACGCGCCCTCATGCCGGCTCCCGCTTCAGCAGGTCGCCGAGATCGAGGCCGAGCAGGTCGATATAGCCGCGAATGCGCGGCCAGTGATTGACGACGAAATTGTCACGCTCGGCGAGGCGCAGCCGCTCCGCCGCATCCGCGAGCACGAACATGCCGACACCCCGGCGCACCTCAACATAGCCGCCGTCCTGAAAGCTTTGATACGCCTTGGCGACGGTGAGCGGGTTAGCGCCGTGCTCCGCCGCGAGGGCTCGCACAGACGGCAGCTGGTCACCCGCTTGGTAATCGCCGCGCATGATGCCGGCAGCGATCGTCGCGCGCAGGCGCAGGTAGACGGGGCTGTCCTCCCCCAAGAGCGATCCGGTCCTGGCTGTCATGCTGCCATAATACAGCAAAGGACCAGTCAGTCGAGTCCCGGCCGCCAGCTGGAAACGATCCGGGACATGTCCGGCCGGGGCCGTTCCTCCAGCGGCCGTGCGGGCGTACCGATGAAGGTGAACCCCACGATCCGCTCGGGCGCTCTGCCGAACGCGTCGCGGACCCGGTCGCTGAAGGCGGCCCAGCCGGTCAGCCACCCCGCCGCATAGCCCAGTGCATGGGCGCCGTGGTTCAGGTTCATCGCAGCCGCACCGGCGGACAATTCCTGCTCCCAGAAGGGAACGGTGCTGCCGGTATCGGGCGAGGAAAGCGTCACGACCAGGCATGGCGCCTGATGCGCGAACTGGCTGAACGCGGCGACCTCGCTGGCGGGAGCGGCGGGCCTTTCCGCGCGATAGGCATCCTGGATCAGCCGTGCGAGCGCATCGCGCTGGTCGGGCGCGACCACCACGAAACGCCAGGGGGCGAGCTTGCCGTGGTCGGGCGTCCGCGCCGCGACCTGCAGGATGGTGGCGAGTTCCTCCGCCGACGGCCCCGGCGCGACCAGGTCGCGCGGCTTGCCCGAACGACGGGTGAGGAGAAGCGATAGCGGGGTCGAACGGTCGTTGAACATGCGGCCATCTAAACATTCACGCGGCCGGTTGCGACGACTTGTTGAGACCCGCGCCGCCCCTTCGCGCTTGCTTGTTGCGTCCGACCGCACTTTCGGCCACCCCCGGCAGCAGCCGGCCGTCACGGGCGGAAACAAGCAACGATCGTCATCCGTCGCGGGTGACCAGGGAGGAAGCAGATGCTCGGCAGGGGTAGGTGGGTCGCAGGTGCGGCCCTTGGGCTGGCGCTCGTCGTGGCGAATGCGCCGCTCATCGCGCAGACGGGCGGCACTGACGCCTCCGCGGTTGCGCATCCGGAAACCTGGCCCAGGCTCGCCC
>CAKTFL010000212.1 GCA_934555855.1 uncultured Sphingomonas sp.
AACCCGCGCCGGCTGTCAGCGTGCTGACTGCCAGCTGCCGATATCGGCATCCGCACCCTCGCCGCCTTCCTTGCCGTCGGCGCCGAAGGACCAGATGTCGGTCTCCCCGTGCCGCCCCGGCGAGGCATACAGATATGGCCGGTTCCACGGGTCCACCGGAACCTTGCCGCCCTTCAGATAGCCGCCCGGCTGATAGGTCGCCGCATTCGCGCCAGCGGGCGCATGGACCAGCGCCTCCAGCCCCTGCGTCGTCGGCGGATAGGCGCCGTTCTGAAGCCGGTACATCTCCAGCCCGCCCTCGATGGTCGAAATGTCGGCCTTGGCGCGGACCGCGCGGGCACGGTCGCCCGAAGGCAGCACGTTGAGCGCGACAATGGTGGCGAGCAGGCCGATGATGACGATCACCACCATCAACTCGACAAGGGTGAAGCCGTCCTCGCGGCGGTGGCGCTTCTTATGATCTTCGGTACGCATCATAGTCCTCATTGTCCCGCCGCTCACTGCCCGGCGAGCGTGTTGAGCTGCAGGATCGGCAGAAGGATGGATAGCACGATGGTCGCCACCACGCCGCCCATCACGACGATGATCGCCGGTTCCAGCAGCGACAGCGCGGTGGCGGTGAAGCGGTCGAATTCGCGCTCCAGATAATCGGCCGCGCGCTCCAGCATCTCGTCCAGCCGTCCCGCCGCCTCGCCCGACGCGGCGAGATAGGTCAACAGCGGCGGAAACACGGCCGCCCGGCGCATCGCGGCCGACAGGCTGCCGCCGCCCCGGATCGCCTCCACGATCTCGTCGGAGGCAGCGCGCAGGCGCCGATTGTGGATCGTGCCGGCGGTCAGCTCCAACCCCTCGAGCAGCGGCAGGCGGGACGCGACCATGGTGCCCAGCGTGCGGGCCATTCGTGCCGCATGGAGGTCGCGTAGCAGCCGCCCGAGCAGCGGCACACGCAGTAGCGCGGTGTCGAAGCCCAGCCGGATCGCCGGGGCCTTCAGCAGACGCCAGCCGGTCAATGCGACCGCCGCGATCGCGAGCAACAATCCCCACCACCAGTTCGCGAGAAAGCCGGACAGGCCCATGACAATCCGGGTCAGCGTCGGCAGGTCCTGCCCGACCGTATCGAACTGCTCGACCACCTGCGGCACCACGAAGATCATCAAAGCGGCGACCACGCCCATAGCGACCACCGCCAGGATCGCAGGATAGGCGAGCGCGGTGATCAGCTTGCCGCGGATTTCCGCCTGCCGCTCCAGCAGCGCAGCGAGACGTTCGAGAATGGTCGGCAGGGTGCCGGAGCTTTCGCCGGCCGCCACCATGGCGCGGTAGAGCGGCGGAAAGCTTTTCGGCTCGCGAGCCATGGCGTCGGCCAGGCGCCGGCCCTCCACCACGCCCGAATGCACCTGCGACACGATGGTGCGGACATGATCCTGCTCGGTCTGGCGGGTGATGGTGCGGAGGGACTCCTCCAGCGGCGAGACGCGGTTCAACGTGGCGAGCTGACGCGTGAACAGGGTCAGCTGCTTGCCCGACATGCGCCGCCGGACAAGCTTGAGCCCGAACAGGGGTCGCGCGGCAGTGCTGGGCGGCGCGCCGGGCTCGACCCTGACGACGAACAGCCGCCGCTGGTCGAGCACCCGGCGGGCGGCATCGGCGTCGGCGGCGGCGACATGCCCCCGCCGCTCGTTCCCGCGCGTGTCGATGGCGAGGTAGTCGAAGTCAGCCACGCCCCGCTCCGCACACCCGTTCGCCCCGAGCTTGTCGAAACGCTGGCGTCACCTGCGAAGGAGAACGGCAGTGCTTCGACAGGCTCAGCACGAACGGAGTTGATAAGCGGCTACGCATCGGCGGGCAGCGGCACCGATCCGATCGCCGGATCGGCAGCGTCCTGACGCGACACGCGCACCGCCTCCTCAGGCGTCGTCAGCCCCGCCTCGACCAGCTCACGCGCCGCTTGTGCCAGGGTCGGGGTGCGGGCAAAGGCGTGGCGCGTGATCGCGGCTTCGTCGCCGCCCTCGTTGATAAGCCGGCGCACGGTGTCATCGACGCGCACCGCCTCGAACACGCCGATGCGGCCGCGAAAGCCGGCGCCGTTGCACTGGTCGCACCCCTTCGCCTCGTACACCGTGGCCTGCGGCGCGATTCCAAGCAGGCTGGCCACCGAATGCGCGGCTTCCACTGGCTGGCGGCATTGCTCGCACAAGCGCCGTACCAGCCGCTGCGCGATCACGGCGCGAAGCGTGGAGGCGAGCAGGAACGGCTCCACCTTCATGTCGCGCATCCGCGTGATCGCGCCCACCGCGTCGTTGGTATGGACGGTGGACAGCACCAGATGGCCTGTCAGCGACGCCTGCACCGCGATTTCCGCCGTTTCGCGGTCGCGGATTTCGCCCACCATCACCACGTCGGGGTCTTGGCGCAGGATCGCACGCAGGCCCGCGGCGAAGGTCAGCCCGACCTTGGCGTTGACCTGGGTCTGGCCGACGCCCTCCACGGCATATTCGACCGGGTCTTCGACGGTCAGGATGTTGCGGCTGCCGTCGTTGAGCAGGCGCAATGCCGCATACAGGCTGGTGGTCTTGCCCGAGCCGGTCGGGCCGGTGACCAGGATGATGCCGTTCGGCTCCGCCAGCGCGCCGGTCAGCAGCTGGAACATGCCCGGCGTCAGTCCCAACGCGGGCAGGTCGATGCCGGCATTCTCCTTGTCCAGGATACGCAGCACGACCCGCTCCCCCGCCCGGCTCGGCAGGGTGGACACGCGCACGTCCAGCAGCTTGCCGCCCAGCGTCAGCCCCATGCGGCCGTCCTGCGGCACCCGGCGTTCGGCGATATCCAGCCGCGCCATGACCTTGATCCGGCTGACGACCACCGGCGCCGCATGGGGCGGCATACGGAGTGTTTCGCGCAGCACGCCGTCGATCCGCATCCGCACCACCAGGCCAGTCTCATAGGGCTCGATGTGAATGTCCGACACGCCGTTGCGCGCGGCGTCGGCGATGATGCCGTTGATGAGGCGGATGGCAGGCGCATCGTCCGCGGTGTCGAGCAGGTCCTCGGCAGTGGGGATGCCGTCCGCCAGCAGGTCCAACTCGTCGCCCATGCCGACCGCCGCCATCGCGGTCGCCTGCCCGTCCATGGCGTAGGCGTCCGACAGCAGCCGGTCGAAGGCGGGCGGCGCAACCACGTCGATCGCGAACGGCCGGCCCAGAAAGCGCCTCAGCTCGATCAGCGCCTTGGGGTCGGCACCTTCGCGCAGCGCAACGCGCTCGCCGTCAAGCACGACTCCGAACTTCCGCGCAAACGCATAGGGAATGCCGGGCATGGGGTGATGCGACGCACTGCCGAGCGCGATGGCGGGGATGTCCCCTTCGCGTTCTCCACCCAGGCGAAGGTCGGGGCCCAGTCGAGCCAACATATCGGTCATCAAGCAAGCGTCCCGCGTCTGGATCCCGGCCTCCGCCGGGGTCGACGGGATGTGGGGTGGGCAAGCGGCGTTTTCATCGATCCTTCTTCGACCGGATCGTGGTCGTCGAATTCCTGACGGTCGGCACCGCGATGCGCGGGTCCTCGATATTACCCAGCGTCGGCGCGGAGGGGATCGGCGCCGCCACACCCATGTAATCGCGCAGCAGCTCGTCAATGGTCGGCTCACGCGTGGGGTCCTGCAACCCCTGCTGGAGCCTCAGATAGCCGTAACGCTGCTCCGTGACCCGGCGACTGTCGCCCGAGGTGCGCAGGATCGAGGGCCGGATGAAGATCATCAGATTGGTCTTGTTGCGCGACCGTGCCTTCGACTTGAACAGGTTGCCCAGCACGGGAATGTCGCCGAGTAGCGGAATCTTCTCGATCGTGCGCCGCTCCTCGTCGGACAACAGGCCGCCAATCACGCCGATCGCACCATCATCCAGCGTCAACGTCGTTTCCACCTCGCGCTTGTTCAGGATCAGGTCCGAGTTGTCGCTTGCAACCGGGCCGGCGATCGAGCTGACTTCCAGGTGGATGTTGACCTTCACCGTGCCGGACGAGTTCACCTGCGGCCGCACGTCCAGTCCGATGCCGACATTCTCGCGCTGCGTGGTGCGAAATGCATTGTCGAAATTGTTCGACAGTGCCTGGCCGGTGGTGATCGGGATCTCCTGCCCGACCAGGCTGTGCGCCTCCTGATTGTCGAGCGTAATGAGGTGCGGGACCTGCAGCAGGTTGGAGCTGTTATCGCTCTTCACCGCGTTGATGATCGCGCCGAAGATGGTGTCGCCGATCTGCCCGCCAAAGCCGCCGAAACCACCGGACGATCCGAGGATCGATCCGATCGCCGACTGGGCAAGCTGATTACTGAGCGTCTGGTCGGTTCCGGTGATCGTGCCGCCATTGGTGACAGTCGTAGTCGTGGTCGCCAGTTCTCGCGCGCCGATCGCGCCGGCGATCTGGAGAATGTTCGGCGCCGAGTTGGAGAAGGTGGAGGCACCGAACGCCCCGCCTTTCAGATTGCCCAGGATGAACTGCGCGCCCAGCCGGTTGACCGTGACGTCCGACACCTCGGCTACGATCGCCTCGACCAACACCTGCTGGCGCCGGGTATCGAGCTGCCGCACGACATCGGCCAATTGCCGCTGCACGTCGCCGGGCGCGGCGATGACGATCGCGTTGGCGCCGGCGAAGCGGGTTACCACCGCCGCCGTGCGCCCGCCCGCCGCCGTGATGGCAGGCTGGCCGGTGCCGGTCCGCGTCGGGGTGAGAACGGGATGGGCCCACAGGGCGGCAGGACGAGGCTGCGGAA
>CAKTFL010000213.1 GCA_934555855.1 uncultured Sphingomonas sp.
AACTTGTTGATCGTCTTGGCGCCCCATTCCTCGAAGGACAGGCGACCGTCGCCGTTGGTGTCGAGCTTCGCATAGGCTTTCCGACGCTGCACCAGATATTCCTCGCGCGTGATCCCGCCGTCGCGGTCCTTGTCATAGCGGTCGAAACGTTTCTGTTCACGCGTCCGCTCCGGGGCCTCGGGAACCGCGTCGGGCAGCGGTTCAGCGGCGTCGCCTCCAACAGTTTGAGCGGTCGGCGCAGACGCCAGGACCGGGTCCGATGTCGCGCGCGCGTTGAACAACAGCACGCCTGCGGCAACCATCAACAGCGCAGCCGCCGCGCCAGCCACATAACGCCACATCGTGTTTCCCCCTGTCCGTCAGCCTCGCTCAGCCACGCTTCACCAGCGTGACCTGAACGACGTCTATCCCGCCTCCGCGAAATCCGCCCTCGCAATACATCAGGTAAAAGCGCCACATGTCCCGAAAACGCGCGTCCAGTCGATGCGGCAGCCGTCCCTCGGCATCCGCGGCGTCGAAGCGTTCACGCCAGCGCAGCAGCGTTTCGGCATAGTCCAGGCCGAAGCCGTGGCGGTCCGTCCAGGCAAGCCCCCTCGCCTCGGCCAGCGCACGAAAGCGGCTCTCTGACACCAACATGCCGCCTGGAAAGATATATCGCTGGATGAAGTCGACGTTGGCCGCATAGCCGGTAAAGATCGCATCATCGATGGAAATGAGCTGGAGCGCGGCGCGCCCGCCCGGCTTCAGGCAGCGGGCGATCGTGTCGAGATAGGCGGGCCAGTAATCCTCGCCCACCGCCTCCACCATCTCGATCGAGGCGATCGCGTCATAGGTGCCGCGCTCGTCGCGATAGTCAGTCAGTGCGACCGCGACGCCCTCCAGCCCCTGCCGGGTCATGCGCTGCTCGACGAAGCTCGCCTGCTCGCGCGACAGGGTCAGGCCGTGGACCCGCACGTCCGCACGCGCCGCAATCTCGGCAAAGCTGCCCCAGCCGCAGCCGATCTCCAGCACCCTTTCACCGGGAGCCGTGCCGGTGCGTTCCAGGATCGCACCGAGCTTTCGCCGCTGCGCAGCCTCCAACGGCTCGCCGTCATAAGCGAACAGCGCGCTCGAATAGGTCAGCGTGTCGTCCAGCCACTGCAGGTAGAAGTCGTTGCCCAGGTCGTAATGCGCCTCGATGTTCGCACGCGCCTGATTGCGATGATTGCGGCGACGCCAGTGGGCGACCCTCGCCAGCCAGCGCTGCGGCCCTTCCGCGCGGCCAACTTCGCCCAGCGCAATGCGGTTCCGCATGAACAGGTCGAAGATGGGCACCGGGTCCGGGCTCGACCAGTCTCCGTCGCGCCAGCCGCGATACCAGCCGATCGACCCGGCCGTGACCAGCCGCGTCAGCGCACGCCAGCGATGCAGCGTGACACGCGCACGGGGGCCCTCGCCCCGCCCGCCGACCCGGCGATGCGAGCCGTCCGGCAGCGTCGCGTCGATCGCGCCGCCCACCAGTCCGTGATCGACCTGATTTAGAATATGATGGCCGAGCATCGCCACCGGCCCTGTCACGATGTCGCGCCACCCCGTCATGCGCAGCCCCATGCCCAAGCCGGGCGGACGAGGAAAGGGGTCAGCGGATAGAACGGTTGGCGGTGAGCGCCCGCTCCCGCGCCTCGCGATGGCCGATGATCTTCGCTGGATAGTCTGCGGGGCGACAGCCATGCGCGTCGGGATCGTGGATCGCCGGGTCCGGCACGCCCGCCAGCTCTGGCACCCAGCGGCGGATGTAGTCGCCGGCCGCGAACTTCTCCGACTGGGAAAGCGGGGCCATGATCCGCGTGAACATGTTGGCGTCGATGCCGGTGCCGGCGACCCATTGCCAGTTCACGGCGTTGTTGCCGTAATCGGCGTCGATCAGCGTTTCCCAGAACCAGCGCTCACCCTCGCGCCAGTCGATCAGCAGATGCTTCACGAGAAAGCTGGCGGTTATCATGCGGACGCGATTGTGCATCCAGCCACTCACCCAGAGCTGGCGCATCCCCGCATCGACGATCGGGTAGCCGGTGAGCCCTCTCTGCCAGGCCTGAAGGTCCTGCGAAGCTTGAGGACCGGTGCGCCAGGGGATATGGGCCATCGCCGCCCTTCCCTCCTGCTCGGCATAGCGAGGTAGCGCATCGACAAGGCTCGCCGTGAAGTCGCGCCATGCGAGTTCCTTGTGGAATTTCAGCGCATCGGGCGCGTCGCCGATGGTCCGCCACAGCATACGCGGTGATAACTCGCCGAAATGAAGATGCGGCGACAGTTGCGAAGTTCCAGCCTGGGCCGGGAGATTGCGCTGCTCCTCATAATCGGCGACCCGGCTGCGGAACGCCTCGGCCTTGGCCAATGCCTCGTCTTCGCCCGGATGCCAGTCGAACCCCGTCGCCCAGTTCGGCCGGACGGGCAGCAGCCGCCATTCGTCCAGCACGTCACTCGCGGGCCAAGCATCGGGAGCTGGCAAGTGCTCGGGCGCAGGCACCGGATCATGAGGCGGCAGCGCCGGCGCCAGAGCCTTCCAGAAGGACGAGAAAATGCGATACGCGCTTCCCGCCCCCGTCTTCACCGCGTCCGGGCGGACCAGATGATTGCCGTCGTGCAGCCGGAGCGCGTTGCCAAGCCCCGTCTCGGCCGCACGCCACCACGGCTCGTAATGTCGCAGCGCATGGATGCATGAAGCGCTGGTTTCGGCGAGCAGTTTCCGCAACACCGCCTCCGCCTTGCCCCGGCGCAGGATCAGGCGACTGCCTGCGGCCTCCAACGTCGCCGCCAGACTCTCCAGGCTGTGGTGCAGCCACCAGCGCTGCGCGCCGCCGATACGCCAGTTTCCGGGCGTTTCGTCGTCCAGGACATAGACCGGGATGACCGGCCCTTGCTGGGCGGCGGCGGCGAACGCGGGTTGATCGTGCAGGCGAAGATCCTGGCGAAGCCAGAGCAGGACGGGAGCGGGCATCCGGACGTTACGCCCACTCCCCACCTGCTGTTCCCATCCCGCTCCTGGCCGCGAGCCCGCGATCGTAGGACGCCGGCTCGCAAAGGCCGAACGCCTCCCCCAGCGTGAGGATCGCCGCGACGTGACGACGCGCTATCACTTCCTTGTCGGGACCGTACCCGCCGCCGACGGTGCTGGCGAGCGGGATGCCGCGCGCGAGGGCGAGCCGCGCCACCAGCCGCTCACGGCGCGCCAGCCCCTCGTCGGTCAGCGCCAGCCGGCCGAGCTGGTCACCGGCCAAGGGATCGACGCCGGCTTGGTACAGGATCAGCTGGGGCCGGACCTCGTCCAGCATCGGCGCGAGGGTCCGTTCCAGAGTGTCGAGATAATCGTCGTCTTCCACCAGGTCCGGCAGCTCGACGTCAAGCGTCGACCGAGCCTTGCGGACCGGGAAGTTCTTGGCGGCGTGGATGGAGTAGGTCGCGATCCCGGGCCGGCCGGCGGTAAGCGCGGCGGTGCCGTCACCCTGATGAACGTCGACATCGACTACCATCAGCCGTTCCACCGTGCGCTCCTCGATCAGCCTCACCGCCGACACGGCGAGGTCGTTGAACACGCAATAGCCCGCGCCCGTGTCGGCCAGCGCATGATGGCTGCCGCCCGCGCTGTTGGCGGCGAAGCCGTGGCGCAGCGCCAGGATCGCCGCCAGCCAGGTGCCACCGGGCACCGCCACCGCCCGCCGCGCCACCGCTTCGGTGACGGGAAATCCGATCCGGCGCTCCTTGTCGCGCGGCACGGCGGCGGTCAGCACCTGATGGACATAGTCGGGCTCGTGAACCTCCTCCAGCCATCGGGTCGGCATCGCCTCCGGCTGGTGCCAGGCGAGCGGAACGTCGCTTGCGCGGAGCAGGTCGCGGATCAGGCCGTTCTTGCTCGACTGTGCCCGGCTGCGGGGATCGGGGGCTGCGACGTAATCGGGATGGTGGACGACGGGGATCACGGCTTCTAGTTAGGCCGTGGCGACCGAACGGCAACGGTCGAAATTTTTCCACGCTCAAGGCCGCGAGGCGGAGGGCGCACGCGTCGTGACATAGGCTCCCCCGATGATCGATCCCACGACCCTGCCCTATCGCCCCTGTGCCGGCGTGATGCTGATCAACGCGCAAGGCCAGGTATTCGTCGGCCAGCGGATCGATACGGTGTTGGAGGCATGGCAGATGCCTCAGGGCGGCATCGACCCCGGTGAGGACGCATTGACCGCTGCCCTGCGCGAACTGGGCGAGGAGACCGGGGTCGCGCAGGACAAGGTCGAGCTCATCGCGCAGGCGCCCGAAGAGCTGTTCTACGACCTGCCGCCAGAGCTGGTCGGCAAGGTGTGGAAAGGCAGATGGCGTGGCCAGCGGCAGCGTTGGTTTCTGTTCCGCCTGCTCGGCGACGATCGCGCCATCGACATCGCGACGCCCCATCCGGAGTTCCGATCATGGCGATGGAGCGATCCCGCCGATCTGCCGGCGATGATCGTGCCGTTCAAGAAGGCGTTGTACGAACAGGTGCTGGCCGCCTTTGCCGACCGGCTTGGCCGATAGGGCGTGGCGGGCGCGGGATCAGCCGTGTTCGGCGCTGCCGCGGCCCTGCGCTAGGACAATCGTCATGCGTGCCTGCGTCCCCCCTGCCCTGTTGCTGCTGCTCGCGCCCTCCGCATGGGCGGCCGAGGTGCCTGCGCCGGTTCCGGCCGCCATGGCGCCGGCTGCGCCGGTCACGGCAGAGGCCCCAGTTCCCGAAGATGCGCCCGAGACGCCCGCCCCTGTGG
>CAKTFL010000214.1 GCA_934555855.1 uncultured Sphingomonas sp.
GTGACGGGCGCACCGCCAGCCTGTTTCTCGACGGACGGCGTGTGGCGAGCGGAGCGGTGCGAGCCGTGGCTGTCGCCGCCAGGATCGCGGTCGCGCCCGCGCTGCCCGGTGCTCCCCATTTCGGCGGCGACCTGGTCGAGGCCCGGACGGAGATCGGCACGGTCGATGCGCGCGCGCTGGCGACGCGAATGCGAGCGCGGCCGGACTTCGCGGTGGTGCAGATGTTGCGCGTGGGGGTGGGCTGGCCGTTCCAGAAAGCCGCGAATATCGGCCTGACGCAGCAGCAGGACCCATGGACCCTGCCGCAGACGCGGGCTGGCGCCTATAGCGCGCCGGTTGCCAAGCCGCTGCCGGACCAGCCGGTCCTGGCGCCGCTCGGCCCGGATCGCTGGCAGCTCAACGGTTGGCAGCTTGCCGCTGCGGCGGACGTGAAGGATGGGGGAGAGGCGCTGTCCCGCGCCGGCGCGGGAACGGGCAAGGCGTGGCGCGCGGCGACCGTGCCCGGCACCGTGCTGACCACGCTGGTGGATCGCGGGGTCTATGCCGATCCCTATTACGGGCTGAACAATCTCAGGATTCCGGAAAGCCTCGCCCGACAGGACTGGTGGTATCGCACTCGCTTTGCTGTGCCGAAGGACGCTGAGGGCAAGAAGCTGGCGCTGATGTTCGGCGGCATCAACTATGCTTCGGAAGTCTGGGTCAACGGCCGCCGGCTGGGCAGCACGGTCGGCGCCTTCATTCGCGGCCGGTTCGATATCGAGGCTCAGGCGGGCGAGAATGTCGTCGCGGTGCGCGTGTCGCCGCCCCCGCATCCCGGCATCCCGCATGAGCAATCCGTCAGGGGCGGCGTGGGCGAGAATGGCGGCCAACTCGCGATTGATGGCCCGACCTTCGCCGCGACGGAGGGCTGGGACTGGATTCCCGGCATCCGCGACCGCAACACCGGCATCTGGCGCCCGGTAGAACTCAGCGCCCATGGCGAGGTCACGATCGGCGATCCACAGGTCGTGACCGACCTGCCACTGCCCCGCACAGATCGGGCGGACGTGTACCTGACTGTGCCCGTGGTTAACGGCACGGCCGCAGCGCGGCAGGTAACGGTGCGTGCCGGCTTCGACGGTGTACGGGTGGAGCGGACGCTGACCGTGCCGCCGGGCGAGACGGCGGTGCGCTTCACCCCGGCCGAGTATCGCCGGCTCGCCATAGCCAATCCGAAGCTGTGGTGGCCGAACGGCTATGGCGATCCCGCGCTTCACGACTTGGCGGTCGAGGTTCTAGACGGCGCGTTGGTTAGCGACCGCAAGCAGACGCGGTTCGGCATTCGCGAGGTCAGCTACGACCTGTCGCTGTTCGATCGGGTGGGAGCGCTGGGCCGCATCAATGTGCAGACCACCAATGGCGGTCTGTTGGGCACCAAAATCATCGACGTCCGGCATGAGGCGATCAGGCAATCACCGACCGGCTGGGCGGAGTCGCTGACCGAGGCGGGCGAGCACTCGCCCGCGGTGACGCCGATCGCCGAAACCCTGCCTGAGCCGCATCTCACGATCCGCGTCAACGGCGTCCGCATCGCGGCGCGCGGTGGCAACTGGGGCATGGACGACGCCATGAAGCGGGTCAGCCGCGACCGGCTGGCGCCCTATTTCCGCCTCCAGCGGGAAGCGCACATGAATGTCATCCGCAACTGGATGGGCACCAATACCGAGGATGAGTTCTACGACCTTGCCGACGAGAACGGCATGATGGTCCTGAACGACTTCTGGCAGTCCACCCAGAACGCGCAGGTCGAGCCCGACGACCCGGCGCTGTTCCTGGCCAATGCGCGCGACACCATCGCTCGTTATCGCAACCATCCGTCCATCATCCTGTGGTTCGGACGCAACGAAGGGGTGCCCTATCCGACCTTGAACGAGGGGCTGGACCGGGCGGTGTTCGAGCTGGACGGGACGCGCTGGTACACCGGCAGCTCCAACGCCATCAACCTGCAAGGGTCGGGACCGTACAATTACCGTCCGCCGGTTGGCTATTTTACCGACCTCGCTACCGGCTTCTCGGTGGAAACGGGCACGCCCTCGCTGTCGACGCGGGAGTCGATCAACAGCTACGTGCCTCCCGCTGACCGCTGGCCGCTCGGCGACGTGCTCGCCTATCACGACTGGCATTTCGGCGGGAACGGCGACACCAAGACGTTCATGGCGGCGCTCGACACGATGTTCGGGGCAGCGACCGGCTTTGAGGATTTCGAGCGCAAGGCGCAGATGATGAACCTCGAAACCCACAAGGCGATGTACGAGGGGTTTCTGGGCCACCTCTGGACCAGGAACTCGGGCCGCCTGCTATGGATGACACACCCGTCATGGCCCTCCAACGCCTGGCAGATCTACAGCTGGGACTATGACACCCATGCGGCCTATTATGGAGCGAAGAAGGCGGCCGAGCCGCTGCATGTGCAGCTGAACCTGCCGGGCAACGAGCTGGTGGTGCTCAATACCACGCAGGGCGATCGACGCGGGCTGACCGCACGGACGCGGGTACTGGGCCTGGACGGGCGCGAGCTGTGGACGCGGACCGACCGCGTTGATGCGCTCGCCAACCGCGCAACCCCGTTGGCGGCGGTGCCGCTCGACCGGCTGTTCGCGGCCGATCCGATGGTGCTGGTGCAGCTTCGCCTGGTGGACGCGGCGGGCACGCCGGTGTCCGAGAACTTCTACTGGCGCGGGCGCGACGCCTCCTCCTATCGCGCGCTGAACGGCCTCGCCCCGCAGCCGCTGGCATTGGCTGCTACGGCACCAGTGGTGGACGGGCAGGACCGGCGCGTGACGGTGGCGCTGGCGAACAATGGTGCGGTCCCGGCACTCGAAGCCAAGCTGACGCTGGTGGACGAGCGCGGGGTTCGCATCCTGCCCGCCTTCTACAGCGACAATTACGTCGCGCTGATGCCAGGCGAGACACGCACGATCGAGATCCGCTACCCGGCCGGCATCGCCGCGCGGCCCGGCGTCACGCTGCGCGGCTGGAACGTGCCGGAGCAGCGGGCCGTGGCGGAGTAGAACACCCGAGGGGGAGGGGCAGTCGGACGGCGGCGCATCGGTGCGACGCACGGGCGGTGGCGGGGAAATGTCCGCGATCGCCTTGCGACGTCCGGTCGCAACCACCACAGGATAAGTGCCAGAAAAGAAGGACGACATGACCGCAATTCTTAGCGATGCCACGCACCTGCCGCCCTTTTCCGCAATCGAGCCGGAGGCGATCGAGCAGGCGCTGGACGTCGTGCTGGCCGATCATGCCGGAACGGTGGAGCGCCTGACGCAGACGCGCCCTGCTACCTTTGCGGAGGCATGGCTGCCGCTGGAGCGCAGCAACACCGCGATCAGCGCGCTATGGTCCGCGGTGTCGCACCTTCAGGCGGTGGCGGACACGCCGGCCCTGCGCGCGGCGCACGCCGCCGGCCAGATGCGGCTGGTCGAGAGCATGATGGCGGTGCAGCAGAACCGCGACCTGCACGACCTGTTCGCCACGCTTGCGGCAAGTCCGGACTTCGCCGCCCTGCCCCAGGCGGATCGCGTCGCGGTGGAACACGCGATCCGCGACTTCACGCTCGCCGGCGTCGCGCTGGCGCCGGAGGCGCGGGCCCGCTTTGCCGCGATCTCCGTCGAGCTGTCCGATCTGTCGACCGCTTTCGCCAGCGCGGTTCTGGACGCGACCGATGCCTGGATCGAGCATGTCACCGACGAGGGCCTGCTCGCCGGCCTTTCAGCGGCGGACAAGGCCATGTTCGCCGCCGCGGCGACGGCGCGCGACCTGGACGGATGGGTGGTCACCCTCCAGCAGCCCAGCGTCATCGCGGTGCTGACCTTCGCCGAGGATCGCGGCCTGCGCGCGCGCGTCTATGAGGCGTTCGGGACCCGCGCGTCGGATCGCGGCCCCGATGCCGGCCGGTTCGACAATGCGGCACGGATCGGCCGCATCCTGGCGCTGCGACGCGAGGCGGCCGGGCTGCTAGGCTTTACCGACCCGGTCGAATGGTCGCTCGCGACCAAGATGGCGCCCAATGCCGGCGAAGTGCTCGCCTTTCTGCGCGACCTGGCGCGGCGTGCCCGGCCCGCAGCCGAGCGCGAGGTCGCCGACTTGCGGGAGTTCTCAGCGGCGGAACTCGACATCGACGATTTTCAGCCCTGGGACATGGCCTTCGCCGCCGACCGGCTGCGGGCAGCGCGGCATGAGATCGACGAGCAGGAGGTCAGGGGGTATTTCCCTGTCGAACGGGTCGTTCAGGGCTGGCATGCGCTGCTCGAACGGCTGTTCGGTCTTCGCTTGGTACCGCGCGACGATGTCGACCTGTGGCATCTCGACGCACGCTACCTCGACGTTCTCGACGGCGACGGGGCGGTCATCGCGGGCCTGTATCTCGATCTCCATGCCCGGCCTGGCAAGCGAGGCGGCGCATGGATGGCAGACGCCCGCCCGCGGCTGCACGACGGGAATGTCAGGACCATCCCGGTCGCCTTTCTCGTCTGCAACTTCCCGCCGCTTCAGGACGGGGCGCCAGCGCTGCTATCGCATCGCGACGTCGTGACCCTGCTGCACGAAACTGGCCACTGCCTCCACCATCTGCTCACCCGCGTGAGCAGGCCCAATGTCGCCGGCATCAGCGGCGTCGAGTGGGATGCGGTCGAACTACCGAGCCAGTTGATGGAGGATTTCGCCTGGGATCGCGACGTGCTGACCAGCATGTCGGGCCACCACCAGAC
>CAKTFL010000215.1 GCA_934555855.1 uncultured Sphingomonas sp.
CGCCGGGGGCCATGATGATCGTCCGTTCTACGACGTTGCGAAGCTGGCGGACATTGCCCGGCCAGTCGTAGGATTGCAGCGCCACCATGGCGTCCGTCGCAATCTCCGGCGTCGGAACGCGACGCTCCGCCGCGTAGTGGGCGACGAAATGCTGGACCAAGGCCGGAATATCTTCTCGTCGATCGGCGAGCGGCGGCAGCGTCACCGGCACCACGTTCAGTCGGTAGTACAGGTCCTCGCGAAAGCGTCCCTCCGCAATCTCCTCCGGCAGGTTGCGAGCCGTTGCGGACACCACGCGAACATCAACCTTGACGACCCGCGTGCCTCCCACCCTGGTGAAGCTCTGATCTGTCAGGACGCGCAAGATCCGGGCTTGCGTCGCGATGGGCATGTCCGCGATCTCGTCGAGGAACAGCGTCCCGCCATGCGCTTGTTCGAGCAGTCCGGGGCGGACCAGATCCCCTCCCTCCTCCACCCCGAACAGTTCCTCATCGACGCGTTCCGGGGTCATGCGCGCCGCGCTGACGATCACGAAAGGTGCCGAGACACGCTGGCTCCACCCGTGAAGCAGGCGGGCGGCGACTTCCTTGCCCACCCCGGCATTGCCCATGATGAGGACGCGACTGCCGGTGCCCGCGACCCGCTTCAACGTCGCCCGGACGGTGTTGATTGCGCTGGAATTGCCGGTCAGGTCCGTTTCGCGCCCCGCGGAAGCGCGGAGCGACGCCACTTCACGGCGCAGACGTTCCGTCTCGGTCGCTCGCGCTACCATCAGCAGCAGGCGCTCGGCCTCGAACGGTTTCTCGATGAAATCGGCAGCGCCGCGGCGGATCGCCGCCACGGCTGTATCAATGTTGCCGTGTCCCGAGATGACCAGCACCGGGATGGAAGGGTCCCTCCGCTTGATCTCGTCCAGGAGCGCCAGCCCGTCGAGCCGTGACCCCTGTAACCAGACGTCGAGCAGTACCAGCGATGGGCGCCGTGCCGCTATGGCCTCCAGCGTCGCATCGCTATCGGCGGCGCTGCGCGTATCGTAGCCTTCGTCCTCCAATACGCCGGCAACCAGTTCACGAATGTCCAACTCGTCATCGACGACGAGGATGTCGAGGGCCATCGGCTCACATTCCCTTGTGTGTCAGCGCGGCGAGTTGGACACTCTCCGCCAACTCGTCGGATCCGCCGTCATACTGAGCCGCAAGCGCAGCCGCATCGAAACGCATCGTCACCCGCGTTCCGCCCGCTTCCCGATCCGAAAACTCAATCGATCCATGATGTTCCTCGATGACCTTTTTGACGATTGCGAGCCCCAGACCCGTACCGCGCGGGCGGGTGGTCATATAGGGCTCGACGATGCGGTCGCGCTCGGCGGGCAAACCTACCCCGGTGTCCTCCACCGTGATCGTCACCTGACCACCCGGCGCATCCTCCACCGCCACGCTGATGCTGCCCCCCTCCTCGCCTTTTGCCTCGAGAGCTTCGACCGCGTTTTTGACGATGTTGGTCAGCGCCTGGCCGATCTGTCGTCGGTCGCAGACCAGAACCGGGCCGGGCTCCGGCATCACTAGGCTGAACCGGACCGCCGGATGAGCCACCTCGTGCAGGAACACGACCTGGCGGACCGTGTCGGCCAGCGACTCTGGCTTGAACTCGGGCTTCGGCATCCGCGCGAAAGACGAGAACTCATCCACCATGCGCCTCAGATCGCCGACTTGGCGAATGATCGTATCGGTTAGCCGGGCGAACGTCGTGTCGCCCGTATCCACCTTCGATCCGTAGCGTTTCTGAAGCCGCTCCGCCGCGAGCTGGATGGGTGTCAGCGGATTCTTGATCTCGTGCGCGATCCGCCGCGCCACGTCCGCCCAGGCTGCCCGCCTTTGATCCTGCTGCTGCTGCGTGATGTCGTCGAACGTCAGGATCGAGCCCGGACCCGTTCTCGCCACCCGTACCGCCAGCGTGCGCTCGCCGACCTCGACGATCGCCTCACGCCCTCCATCAGCCACAAGCGCATTGAGATCGGGGGAGACATCGGCGAGCGGCCGTCCGATCAATTCGCTCCCCGCACCGATCAGCCGGCCGGCGGAGGCGTTGGCAATGCGGATCGTGCGATCCTGTGCAGTCGCGACCACGCCGGCCGATACGCCCGCCATCACCGCCTCGATCAGCGCGCGCCGGCTTTCGAGCTGGTCGTTGGCAGCGACCAGTTCGGCATTCTGCTCGCGCAGACGTCCGGTCATCCGATTGAAGGCGCTGGCGAGCGTCCCGACCTCATCGCGCGTCTTTGGCGCCGATACGCTCGCGGTCAGGTCGCCCGCAGCAACCCGGCGCGCCGCCGAGACCAGCTCACCCACGGGACGTACCAGCCGATCGGCAAGCTCCAGCGCGATCCAGACGGCGGCACCGACGATCAGCAATGACATCAGTAGCAGGGCTGCGTTGAACTGCCATTGGAGAGAGCGCGATCGGCGCTCCAGCGCCCGATAGTCGCCGATCACCGACTGAGCCCGGTTCATGCGCGCCGTCATCTCCTGCGCGCCGCCCACGCGCGAAGAATAGACGAAATAAGCGGTGCCCGGCACTCGCGCCACGGACTGGGTACGCTGGCGATTGGTGCCGGCATAGCTGGGAGAAGCGTCGCTGAGTTGCCGGACGCGGGCCGTGTCGATGTCCCGGCTGAGATCGCGGTAATAAGGATTGACCAGAACGTCGGTCCGAAGCTCGCCATTGGGTGCGAGGTGAAACAGCACGCCCTCCGAAAGGCTGCGCTGATAGATGGATTGGTAGAAGGTAGCGATGAACTCGCGGCTGTCGATAGGCCAGCGATTGTCGTTCAACATGTGCGACACGTCAGTCGCGAGCGCGATGTTCTCCTTGTCGACGACACCGAGCATCTGCTGATAAGACTCGCGCGCAAGTAATTGTGCATTTTCCAGCATTCCGCGTGCTCGATCGGAATACCAGAATTCCACGCCATATTGGAAAAGCAGCGAGGCAAAGATGGTGACGAGCACCAGCGGGATGGCAGCTACCATCGAGAACAGCGCTACCAACCGGACATGAAGCTGGCCGTTACCGCCCACCGGTGACAGGCGCGCCCGCCGCCGGGCGACCCGACGCCCCACCAGCATGATCAACGCCACGCCCGGCACCAGATTGGCCACGAGAAGAAGGGCGACGAGAGGCGGTGTCAGCAGCTGCGGCTCGCTCGCGCCGGCGACCACATGGTAGCTGCCGAACCCGATTGCCGCTGCGATCGCGAGTACCAACAGTTCCAAGGCAGGCGTAACCGCTAGCCGCGACGGAGGCATGTCGTCGATGTCAGGGGTCGCTGCCGCGATCATCCGCGCGGTGTTACGCCATTAAATGTTGCCGCGAAACCACATATCGTCGAAATTTCGGTACAGGTGCGGGGGAACGATTACCCCTGTACATCCTTTGACATGCCAGCCCAGACGTCGGGATCGATCACGAGCGTGTCGAGCCGCTTGCGAAGCGTGTTGCGGTTGATCCCCATCGCTCGCGCCGTACGCAGCTGGTTGCCCGCATAGCGGGCCAGCATGGTCTCGATCAGCGGTCGCTCCACGGCAGCGATGACGCGATCGTACAGGCTGCCATTATCCAGGGCGGCAGGATCATCTCGCGCGATACGGTCGACCAGTGCCGCAACCGCGCCGGCGAGATCGGCGTCGCCCGTTCCGGCGCCCGCGCCGCTCCCGCCAAGCATGGTACGTATAGTGTCCGCCCCGATCACCTCGTCGCGCGCCAGAACGGCCAGGCGCCGCATCAGGTTTTCCAGTTCCCGGACGTTGCCCGGCCAATCATGGGCTTCCAGCAGCTGACGGGCATCCGCCGCCAGCTGTCGACGGGGCAGCCCCTGGACGGCGGCGCCATCGAGGAAATGACGCGCAAGCAGCGACACGTCCTGGCCCCGGCCCCGTAGGGGCGGAAGGCTGACCGGCACGACGTTCAGGCGATAGAAGAGGTCCTCGCGGAAGCGCCCCTCGCCCACCTCTCGCGCTAGATCGCGGTTAGTTGCGGCGATGATGCGGACGTTCGCCCGGATCGCGCGCGCTCCGCCGATGCTGGTGAACTCACCCGACTGGAGGACGCGCAAAAGCCGGGTCTGTGCCTCGCGCGGCATGTCGCCGATTTCGTCGAGGAACAGCGTACCGCCGGCCGCCTGTTCGAACCGACCTGCGTTGCGCTGTGCGGCGCCGGTGAACGCACCGCGCTCATGACCGAACAGTTCGGCTTCGATCAGTTCGCGCGGGATCGCGGCCATGTTGATCGCGATAAAGGGAGCGCACCGCCGATGGCCCAGGTCGTGAATGGCGCGGGCGACCAGTTCCTTGCCGGTTCCCGACTCACCCGACACCAGCACGGTGAGATCGTTCGACACCACGCGCGCGATGGTGCGGTACACGTCCTGCATCGCCGGGGAGCGGCCGATCAGGGGCAACGCCTCTTCCTCCAAGCCGACGGTTTCTGCGACCGCCGCCGTCCGGCCGACCGCGCCGCTCACGGCCCGAACGAGCACGTCCAGATCGAACGGCTTGGGAAGATACTCATAAGCGCCGGCCTCGGCAGCGCGGACCGCGGTCGTCAGCGTATTCTGCGCGGAAAGCACGATAACGGGCAGGTTCGGAAAGCGGCGGGAGACGCTCGCCAGGTGCTGCAGCCCATCGCCGTCCGGTAGCATGACGTCGCTGACCAGCACATCGGGCAGCGATGCCGACAGCGCACGCTCTAGCGC
>CAKTFL010000216.1 GCA_934555855.1 uncultured Sphingomonas sp.
TCGCCGGGCTCGCCCTTGTGGTCTCCCTGCGCCGTCAGGTGCCGGGCGACGCGATGAAGCCGGAGAAGCGCTTGTTCAGCTATTCCATCCTCTACCTGTTCGTCATGTTCGGCGCGTTGGTCGTCGACAGGTGGCTGGCATGAGCCCCGACGACCAAGAGCTGATCCGCCGCCGCCAGCGCGGGCGCGCGATCGTGCTGGCGCTGCTGCTGGGGGGCCTGGTGATCCTGATCTTCGCGATCACGCTGGCGAAGATTCGCATGGGCATGGTCGGCTGATGATCCAGGGGTCACGCGCCGGCCGCACCGCGCTGCTGGCGGTGATCGGCCTGTGCCTGATGACCGGCCTCGCCTGGGCGAGCGTGCCGCTGTATCGCGTGTTCTGTCAGGTGACGGGGCTGAACGGCACCACCCAGCGGGGACTGAAGGCGCCGGGCGGGGTGGACCGCCAGATCCGCATCGACTTCGACGCCAATGTCAGCCCGAAGCTGCCCTGGCGCTTCCGGCCGGAGAATCCGTCGGACACGGTGGCGGTCGGCGCGCGCGACATGGCGTTCTTCACCGCCACCAACACGTCCGGCCGCCCGGTCACCGGCACCGCCACCTTCAACGTCACCCCGTCCCAGGCGGGCAAGTATTTCACCAAGATCCAGTGTTTCTGCTTTACGCAGCAGACGCTTGGGCCGGGCGAGACGGCGCGGATGCCGGTGATCTTCTACGTCGACCCCAAGATCCTGAGCGATCCGGACGCCGCCGACGTCGAAACCATCACCCTGTCCTATACATTTTACCCTGTGGATTCCGGCCGACCCGCCAGCTAGAGTTGCGGGCAAACGTTAGAACGGGGAGAGTGCGAACATGGCCGGCGCCAAGAACCACGACTACCATATCCTCCCCCCCGACATTCACCCGCTGCTGGTGTCGATGCTGGCGCTGGGAACGGCGGGCGGCTTCATCGGCTGGATGCATGGCGGCCATACCGGGCCGGAACATGCCAACGGGCTGGGCTGGGTGGCACTGATCTGCGGCGGCCTGCTGATCGCCACCGTCTTTTCCTGGTGGGCGAGCGTGATCCGGGAGGCGCATCATGGCGACCATACTCCGGTCGTCCAGCTTCATTTCCGCTACGGGATGATCCTGTTCATCGCCTCCGAGGTGATGTTCTTCGTCGGCTGGTTCTGGGCGTTCTTCGACTTCGCGCTGTTTCCGACCGCGATGCAGGTCGTGGAAGGCCAGGTGGAACGCGCAACAGAGGGCGCCGCCGCCATCGCCGCGCAATGGCCGCCCAAGGGGCTGGAGGTCATCGACCCGTTCAAGCTGCCGCTGCTCAACACTTTCATCCTGCTGACGTCCGGCACCACGGTCACCTGGGCTCACCACGCGCTGATCCATAACGAGCGCGGCGGCGTGAAGCGCGGCCTGTGGGGCCTGATCGGCGTCGGCGACCGCGACGGCGTGCTGAAGGGACTGTGGCTGACGGTGATCCTGGGCGCGCTGTTCAGCTGTATCCAGGCCTATGAGTATGTCCACGCCCCCTTCCCGTTCAAGGGGCTGAACTACGGCGCGTCCTTCTTCATGGCGACGGGCTTTCACGGCTTCCACGTGCTGGTGGGCACCATCTTCCTCGCCGTGTGCCTGTTCCGCGCATACAAGGGCGACTTCACCCCGCGCCAGCATTTCGGCTTCGAGGCGGCGGCCTGGTACTGGCATTTCGTCGACGTGGTGTGGCTGTTCCTGTTCGTCACGATCTATGTCTGGGGCGGCTGGGGAGCACCGATCGAGGGTGGCTGAGCTTCAGGGCCCGAGCGTTCGGGATGTCGCGTTAAAGGGGCTCTGCCCGCGCTGCGGAGCCGGCACGCTGTTCGACGGCCCCCTCCTGTCGCGTGGATCGATCCGGTTCGCCCCCTCCTGCCGTGCCTGTGGGCTGGACTTTTCCTTGTTCAACGTCGGCGACGGCCCCGCCGCCTTTCTGACCCTTATCCTGGGCTCGATCGTCACGGGGCTCGCCATCTGGCTGGAACTGGAGGTGTCGCCGCCCTGGTGGGTGCATCTGGTCTGGGTCCCGGTCACGTTGGGCGCGGTGCTGGGGTCGCTGCGCCTCGCCAAGGGCGCACTGATCGCGCTCGAATGTCGCAACGCCGCGCGTGAGGGCCGGCTGCGATGAGGCGTATCCCGGTACTGCCCACGATATTGGTCGCGCTGGTGGTCGCCGCCATGATCGGCCTCGGCCTGTGGCAGCTGCTCGACCGCCGCCCGGCGAAGCTCGCCTTCATCGCCCAGCTGGATGGCAATCCGGCCAAGCCGCCGGTCGCCTTTCCGCGCTTTACCGACGACACGCTGCTGTTCCGCCGGTCCAGCGGCTATTGCCTGCCGCCGGTCGCGATCACCCTCGCCGGGGCAGGGTCGGCCGGCTATCGCGCCATCGCCGCCTGCCGCACGGGCGCGGAGGGGCCGGGCATGATCGTCCAGCTCGGCACGACCCGCGATCCCAAGGCGCGGCCCGGCTGGCGAGGCGGCCCCGTATCTGGCTTCATCAGCCACGCGCCCGACAGCCGCCCGGCCCTCGCCACGCTGTTCCGCCACGAGCCGCAGCGCATGATGCTGGTCGCCGACCGCCCGCTCCCCGGCCTGTCGCCCAATCCCGCCCCGGACGTGGGCGCGGTGCCGAACAATCACCTGGCTTATGCGGTGCAATGGTTCATCTTCGCCGCGCTCGCCACGATCATCTACGCGCTGGCACTGCGGCGCTCGCAAGCCTTGTGACATCGGGCCGCGCTCTCTAAGCACACCGACCCATGCGGTACATCAGCACCCGTGGCGCAGCGCCCGTGATCGGTTTCAAGGAAGCGACCCTGACCGGCCTCGCCAGCGATGGCGGTCTTTACGTGCCGCAGGCGTGGCCGACCCTGTCGGAGGACGCGATCGCCGGCCTGGCCGGGCTCTCCTATGCCGAAACGGCGGTGCGGGTCATGCTGCCGTTCGTCGGCGACGACCTGTCGGAGACGGAGCTGCGGACGCTGTGCGAGGCCGCTTATGGCCGTTTCAGCCATGCCGCGGTGACGCCGCTGGTTCAGCTGGATCACGACCAGTGGCTGCTGGAGCTGTTCCATGGCCCGACGCTGGCGTTCAAGGACGTGGCGCTGCAGTTGCTCGGCCTGTTGTTCGAACGCTTCCTCAGCGGCACCGACCGTCACCTGACCATCGTCGGCGCGACCAGCGGCGACACGGGCTCGGCGGCGATCGACGCGGTCGCCAACCGGGCGGGCGTCGATATCTTCATGCTCCACCCCGCCGGCCGCGTGTCGGAAGTGCAGCGCCGCCAGATGACGACGGTCGCCGCCGCCAACGTCCACAACGTCGCCATCGAGGGCGATTTCGATACCGCCCAGGCGCTGGTCAAGGCGATGTTCAACGACCGCGGCATGGCCGGCCGCTTCGGCCTGTCCGCCGTGAACTCGATCAACTGGGCGCGACTGATGGCGCAGGTGGTCTATTATTTCTACGCCGCCGTCCGCCTCGGCGCGCCGGGCCGCCGCATCGCCTTTTCGGTCCCAACCGGCAATTTCGGCGACGTGTTCGCCGGCTATGTAGCCTCGCGCATGGGGCTGCCGATCGAGCGGCTGATCGTCGCGACCAACGTCAACGACATTCTCCACCGCGCGCTGTCGGCCGGCGATTACAGCAAGGGGCTGGTGCAGCAGACGCACACGCCATCGATGGATATCCAGGTCTCGTCCAATTTCGAACGGCTGCTGTTTGACCTGAGCTCGGTAGAAGGAGGTGCCCGCGACGGGGCCGCGCTTGCGGCGCAGATGGCGGGATTCGAGACGAGCGGGGCGATGCGCCTGACCAATGCCCAGAGCGGCGGCCATGCCGGCCTGCTGACCAGCGACAGCGTCGATGCGGAAGCGATGGCGGTGGCGATGCGCTGGGCGCATGACGCGGCGAACGAGGTTATCGATCCGCACACCGCGGTCGCGCTCGCCGCCGCGCGCCGGGCGGAAGTGGCCGTGCCGATCGTCACGCTCGCCACCGCCCACCCGGCCAAGTTCCCCGATGCCGTAGAGCACGCGATCGGCCTGCGCCCCGCTTTGCCGCCGCGGATCGGCGACCTGTTCGATCGCGAGGAACGCTACGTCACCCTGCCCGCGACATTCGAGGCGGTGGCGGGATATGTCGCGGAACGGGCGACGCCGAGCCGCTGACGACTTCCCGCCGTTCGGGCCGGGCTTGCGAAAGCCCTGCCTTCCATGAACGGCGGCACAGAAGATCAGCCCTTCGACAAGTCAAGGGCGAACGGAAGATTCGTATGCAACTGCAAAGCCTTATCGGTGAGCCCTGGGCCGATTACGGCCTGGTCGACTCCGGCCATGGCCGCAAGCTGGAACGCTATGGCCGCTTCCGCTTCATCCGCCCGGAGCCGCAGGCCATGTGGGCGCCCGCCCGCCCCGACTGGCGCGCCAGTGGCGAATTCGTGCCCGGCTCCGACGAGGAAGGCGGCGGCCGCTGGACCTTCACCGACCCGGTGCCCCGCGACGGCTGGCCGCTCCGGTGGAACGAGGTCGCCTTCACCGCCCAGAACACGCCGTTTCGCCATCTCGGCTTCTTTCCGGACATGGCGCCGGTCTGGGACTGGATGCGCGAGCAGGTGGCGGACCTCGACAGCCCGGAATGCATGAACCTGTTTGGCTATACCGGCGTCGGCACGCTGGCCCTGGCAAGCAGGCAGGTACGCATGGTCCATGTC
>CAKTFL010000217.1 GCA_934555855.1 uncultured Sphingomonas sp.
TGTACGAGGGCTATCGCTGGACGACGCTGGCCGCAGCGGGGGCCGCACTCGCCGGGGTCGGGCTGGTGGCGCTGCTGTACGGCTATTGGGGCAGAGCGCTGATGCGCCGGCTGTGGTTCCCGCTGCTCTACCTGCTGTTCCTTATCCCGCCGCCTTACGCCATCATGGGGCCGCTGACCCGCGGACTGAAGCTATGGGTCGCCGCCACCGCAGTGCATCTGGTCGGCGCCGCGGGGGTGGAAACGGCGGTCAGCGGCGATGCCGTGTTCGTGGACCAGTATGAGCTGCTGGTCGAAGCGGCCTGTTCGGGCATGAATTCCATCGTGGGGCTGGCGGCAGTGGGCCTTTTCTACCTTTACGGACGTCATCAGGATGATGTTGCCCGCCTGGGGACGGTGGCGGTTCTGATCGTGCCGATCGCCATGCTGGCCAATCTGCTGCGCGTGGCGACGCTGCTGTGGCTGGTGCACGCATTCGGGGACGCGATCCTGGGGACGCTGCTGCACCCCGTCGTCGGGATCGCCATGTTCGTCGCCGCCATGGCCATGCTCGCGGCCGCCGATGCGCTGGTCGGAACCCTGGGACCGTGGAGGCGGGCATGATCTTTCCCGATCGCCGCCAGTTCCTGTTCGGCGGGATCATGCTGGCCAGCGCGGGCGCGTCGGCGCTGCTGCGCCCCGGTGCCGCGCCGGACCGCGGCCAGTCCCGCGCGCTCGACCATGCCGTACCCTACCGGCTAGGGCCGTACCGCGCCGTATCCGCGGCGGGCGTGGTGCTGCCACCGCGCGACGAACTCAGCGAGCGTCTGTACGACAGCTATCTGGCCCGTGGCTTCGTCGCGCAGGAACGCCCGCCGGTCATGCTGGTCATCGCCTATGGCAGCACGCAGGACTATGCGTTGCAGGTACATCGACCCGAAAGCTGTTACCCCGCGTCAGGTTATGCCATCGGCCAAAGCGTCAGAGCTCCTTTGTCGCTCGGCGGCAGGGCGGTCGACGCGACGGTGCTGACGGCCACCCGCGGCAGTCGTATGGAGCGGGTCCTATACTGGACCCGGATCGGCACCGCCTTTCCCCCGACCTTGTGGGAGGAGCGATACGCGATCGCGCGCGACATCCTGGCGCGGCGAATGCCCGATGGCGTACTGGTCCGCCTGTCGACGCCCGTGGTCGACGGCAATCAGGATGCGGCGACACGCCTGCTCGCCGACTTCAACGACGCGCTGATCGATGCCGTCGCCCCCGCCGGCCGCCGCCTGCTGCTTGGGCCGGCGACGGCATGACCTGGCGCAATGCGACTGAAAGGGAGGCCGAAGGATGACGAACATCATGAAGATCAATCGCCTTACCCTGCCGTGCCTGCTGGCATTTGCGGCCTCGGGCTGCTCCCCGGACCAGCCCAGCGGGCAGGTGATCGCGTCGGTGGGCGGTGACGACGTCACCCGCCGAGATATTGCCACCGAGCTGTCCGCGTCCCGCATCCCCGCCGATGCGCGCGCCGCATTCCGCGATGCCGCGATCGAGCGCGTGGTGGAGCGCAAGTTGCTGGCGCAGGAAGCGGAGCGCGAGGGGCTGGACCGCTCGCCCGACTATCTGGCGGCACTGCGCCGCGTGCGAGAGCAGTTGCTGGCGTCGAGCGTATCGCAACGGATCGCCGCCACCCTTCCCGCTCCCACTGAGCAAGCGGTGACCGCTTACATCGCCGGTCACCCCTGGACATTCGAGCGAAGGATGATGCTCCGGCTCGATCAGGTGGCGGCGGCGCCCGCCGACCTGCCGCCGCTGGCCACCCCCGATGCACTGGCGAAGCGCCTCGCCAAGGCTGGCCGGCCCTTTCGCCGCACCGCCCTACAGGTGGACACCGCCGATCTGGCGGACGCGGATGCAAAGCGGCTGGTCCTGGCGGCGACGGGAGAGCCCGTGCGGCTCGGGTCGGGCGATCGGGTCGCGATCGCGAGTGTCGTCGCCCGGCGCCCCGCCCCGCTGACCGGGAACGCGGCGCGGAGCTGGGCGCGGCAGCTCATTTCCCGCCAGGCCCTGTCGCGCGCAATCGGCGATCGGATCGCGGAAAACCGCCGCCGCACCAGCATCCGCTATCAGCAGGGCTATGGTCCCTCCGCTCGGTCGGCAACGGTGGCGCCGGCCGCCAAACCGTTCTAGGATTACGGCAATATGACGGAAAAGCTGGACACACAGGCACGTGAGCACTGAAGCCCTTCGCAGATGGAAGCTGTCGACCCGGCGGTTAAGGCAGGTTCTGCTGGGCTGGGCCGCCATCGTCGCCCTGATAGCCCTGTGGCAGACGCTGACCTATAGCGGGGCGGTGGCAATCGCGGCCGAGTGGCAGTTCGACCGCTTCGGCCGCTACTTCCCGGCCCTGACGCTGATCGTGCTCGCGGCGCTGTTCGGCTCCCCCGTCCTGTTCCTGCTCAGGCGACGCCCGCGCCGCCACGACGACCCCGGCGTCGCATTGGCGATCGCGGCGGAGCGACAGGCCTGCCTGCTGCTCCGCATCCTGCTCTGGCTGGCGGGCGGCTTCTGCCTGGCGGCCCTCGTCGCGCTGGCCCTGGTGCTGTTCCTGCCGGCCACCACAGGGGCGCCGCTTCGCGTTACGGTGGGCGCTCCGGGATCCATATCGCCGGATGAAGGCCCGACCAGGCTGGTCGGCGCGGTCCAATATGACCGCACCTCCGCGTTCGACGGCAACCTGCTGCTGTTCCGCCGCAGCTTCCGCTTTGCGCCGGTACAGCCCATCGGCCGACCTTCGTCGGATTTGCGTTATTTCATCGAACTCGGGCCAGACGAACATATTGCGCCGGTGAGTGCGGAGCGGACCGGCATCCTGCGGCGCGGCTCCCTGCCCGGCGAGATCATCCGGCTGTACCGCTATGCCGGCTATGAGCTGACCAAGCCGCATTACGTGCTGTATCAGAGCCGGACGAGCATGCGCTGGCCCTATTACGTCACCGCTGCCCACCTGGCGTTCGTGGCGCTGGTGCTGGGTCTCGCATCGGCATTCCAGTACGGGCGGTGGAGAAAGATCCGACGCCAAGCCGCGGATCGCGAGGCGGCGGTGCCAATCGCCGCGCCGGAGTAAACGGCCCGCTAACCATCTCGGGAGAGAAGCTGTTCAGGGCAGCGGGGATATGGGACATCCATGCTGTCCCGCGTGTTCATCCCTGCACTGCTGATCGCCGCGCCGCTGGCATCAGAGACGACGCCCACCCGCCCCGCTGCCGTGGCTCAGCTTGCGACCGCGCCGGTCCGGGTCACGCCGGTCGCGGTCGGCAACAGGGCCGCAACGTCGTTCGCGCGGGCGGGCGATGGCCTCTTCTACGTCACCGGCCGGGTCAACGGGGCCGACATTCGCTTTCTGGTCGACACGGGCGCGAACGTGGTCGTGCTGACGCGTGCCGACGCGGCGCGCGCGGGCGTGTCACCGGCTGCGTTCCAGGCGAAGGTGCAGACTGCCAACGGCCCCGCCCCCATGGCCTGGACCAAGCTGGACCAGCTCAGCATTGCCGGTCGGGACGTGCGCGGGGTGGATGCGGGGATCACCCACACCGGGCTGGGCGTTTCGCTGCTTGGGCAGAATGTCCTGTCGCGGCTTGGCTCGGTGACGCTGACCAACGACAGCCTGGTCGTCCATGGCGACCCCGCCCCCTGATCTTACGGCTTGGCTCCGGTCAGAGCGACGATTGACGCGATGACAGCCTTCAGGTGCCCAGCAACTGCTGGCGGCGCGACTGGCGGCGGAGGAACAGGCCGGCCAGCCCCAGGCCGATGATCATCAGTGCCCAGGTCGACGGCTCGGGCACCGCGCCCGGCCCCGGATCCGGCAGCAGAACGCCTGGCCCGCCATCGCCGGGATTACCGGGCGTGCTCCCGCCCCCGCCACCCGGGATGCCAGGCGTCTGACCCGATCCGCCCGGCTGCGGCTCTCCGGGCACGATGCTGGGCGACGATCCCCGCCCGGGCCCGATACCGTCCCCGGCAGGTCCCGGCACGCTCAGGCCAGAACCCGGCACGGGCTCGAACACATCCGCGCCTAGCGGCAACACCGGCACGTTGGCGGCGAGGACGGCCGGCAGCTCGCCCAGGCCGATCCCGCCGTCGATGTCGACCGGGGCGATCCCGTCGGCACCCCCGCCCGCATTGGGCGTCGCGTTCGCGAAGTAAGCGCTGGGAACGCGCGGCCCGACATTGCGGGCACCGCCGGGCGTTCCGGCACCGCTCGGCCCGCCCTGGCCGATGCGCGGCGGGAAGATCGCCGCATAGGCCGCGTACCCTGTCGCATCCCCGGCACCGCGCTGACCGATATTCTCCGGAATGAACAACGCGCGATGGGTGCGGTCGGCAAAGCCGCCCAGCAACACCGCCGCGAGCACCGCGGCCACGACCCGCCTGCCGTGCTTGCGCTCGCTTTCGAGCGGCGTGTCCGATTCGACTTCCGGCAAATTCTGTTCCATTTGGGCACCATAACGTGTTTCGCCCGGAACTTGATCCGCAAAAACGTCCCTGTTTCGGCCAACCAGCACAGCAGCCCAACAAGCGCGAGAACAATGGCAAAAATGACACAGGGGAAGCTTGGACGGCACTTCATGCTGGCTTCGGTCGCGCTCCTCCTGAGCGGGTGCGACCGCGGGCGGCCGGCCTCGCTGACCGACGAACAGCGGATCGTTCGGGCCGTGCTGGTGCTGCTGGGCAAGGACAACAGGCCGGTCTGCGTCGAC
>CAKTFL010000218.1 GCA_934555855.1 uncultured Sphingomonas sp.
CGATCACGTCGCCCGCGGATTATCCGGACGAGTTGCGCCTGATGGCGGCAAAGCTCGCCCATCCCGGCTGGGACCCCGCGCCCGTCAACCGGGCCAAGGCGGTGGCGCTGGCCGCCTATTCCGGCTTCGACGCGTCGCCCGACGGCGTGATCGGCCGCGATCTGGAAGGGTTGCTGCGTGACGGTGACCCCCGTTGGGGCACCCCGGATCGCGCGGCGATCGAGGCGCTGACCCCCGCTGCCTTCCGCAAGTTCTGGGAGCCGCGACTGGCCGAGGGGCCGATCGAGGTATCCGTGTTCGGGGAGATCAAGGTGGACGACGCCATCGCGGCGGTGGCGCGCACCTTCGGCGCCATGCCCGCCCGCACGGTCGGCAAGGCGGCGGCGGCGGCGGTCCGCTTTCCGCGCCACGCCGGCCAGCCGGTCGTCCGCACCCATGACGGTCCGGAAACCCAGGCGGCGGCGGTGATCGCCTGGCCGACCGGCGGCGGCGTGGCCGGCGCGGCAGAGAGCCGCCGGCTGGAAGTGCTGGCGCAGATCTTCCAGGATCGGATGTTCGAGCGGCTGCGGAACGATGCGGGCGCGAGCTACAGCCCCAACGTCCAGAGCCAGTGGCCGATGGGCCTGCCCGGCGGCGGGCGACTGCTCGCGATCGGCCAGGTCGCGCCGGACAAGGTGGACTATTTCTTCCGCCTGTCGCGTGAGATCGCGGCGGACCTGGTGGCGCGGCCGGTCACCGACGACGAACTACGCCGGGTGCTGGTGCCGCTGGGACAGGCTTTCCTGCGTGCGACGACAGGCAACCTGTTCTGGCTGCGGCAGCTGGGCGGCGCGACCTATGACCCGCGCCTGTATGACGCGGCCCGATCGCTGCCGCGCGACCTGATCGCCATCACCCCGGCCGTGCTCCAGCAGACGGCGGCCAAATATCTGCGCCCCGACGCCGACTGGACGCTGGCGGTCGTGCCCGGGAAGAAGGCGGGGGCGGTGACGTCCGGCAAGCCGGACGGGTCGCGCCAGTTCTAAGGCCTCTCTCGTTCGGATTGAGCCACCCCCCCGCCGTTCGCCCCTGAACTTGTCGACGGGCACGCGCAGGTGCTTCGACTTTGCTCGGCACGAACGGACTTTTGGACTCAGGCGAGAGATACGCCTGGCTCCGTTCGGGTCAGGAGGCCAGTTCTTCTGCGAAGGCGGGAGCACTGGTTCAATCTGAGTCGGACAGGGTCTGGGAATTGGAGCGGGGCCGCTTAGGGCTCTGGACTCCAGCCTTCGCGGCAGCACAGGCGTGTTTCAGCGCGTTCAGCCGGCGCTATCCCATCTAGCTGTTCAAGAACTCACGGGGGAGAGCTGGCCCAAACGCCGCTCAATCCCCCGCATGATCGTCCCGCCGTTTGCCGGTCTTACCGGTGGCTCCGCTCCTGCACGCGCTTATGTTTTTTGCGGCGAGACGATGCGGCACAATGCCTACGCGGAGCCGAGGCGAAAAAAAAGGCCGGTCAGTGACCGGCCATGAAAGTTTTTAGGAGAGGATGCCTGAAAGGCACACCCTTTGTGCATCGCAACACGGCCGAATGCAATTGCAACGCTGGCGATTGCAGTTGCAGGAACTGCAATCGTCCTGTGCTCAGGCGCGATACAGAGCGTCGAGCCGATCGCCGTACATCTCCCGCAGCACATGGCGCCGGACCTTCATACTCGGAGTAAGTTGCTGATTCTCTATGGAAAACGGTTCTTCGGCCAGGATGAACCGGCGGACGCGCTCCACCACCGACAGGTCCTTGTTGACCCTCTCCACCGCATGGCCAAGCGCGGTGCGAAACTCGCTATTCTCGGCCAGTCCCTCGAATCGGCAACGCGTGCCGTTCGCCGCGCACCAATGCTGGACCCAGTCGGGGTCAGGCACGATCAGCGCCACCATAAAGGGGCGGCGGTCGCCCACGATCATCGCCTGCGCGATTTCGGGTTGGAGGGTCAGCATCCCCTCCACCTTTTGCGGGGCGATATTGTCGCCCTTGTCGTTGACGATCAGGTCCTTCTTGCGGTCGGTGATCCTGACCCGCCCGGCCGTGTCGATCAGGCCGACATCGCCGGTGTGAAGCCAGCCGTCCTGAAGGACGCGGGCGGTTTCTGCCTCGTTGCGCCAATAGCCGTGCATGACCAGCTCGCCGCGCACCAGGATCTCGCCATCCTCGGCGATCCGCACCTCGGTGTCGCGCAGCGGCGGGCCCACCGTGTCCATGCGGATGCCGGCGGATGGGCGATTGCACGAGATAACCGGCGCGGCCTCCGTCTGCCCATAGCCCTGGAGCAGGGTGAGGCCGAGACTATGGAAGAACGTGCCGATTTCCGGGTTGAGCGGCGCGCCTCCCGATACCATCGCCTTCATCCGTCCGCCGAAGCGGCCGGCAATCTTGGGCTTGAGCAGCAGGTCGACGAGCAGCTTGGCCGGCCGGTCGGTCCAGCGCAGCCGGCCCTCATATTCCCTGGCACCCAGGTCCAGCGCCCGGTCGAGCAGCCGGGCGCCGAGCCCGCCCTGCTTCTCGATCGCCTTGGAAATGCGGGTCCGCAGCACCTCGAACAGGCGAGGCACGACGATCATGATCGTCGGGCGCACCTCCTCGATATTGGCGGCGAGCTTGTCCAGCCCTTCGGCATAATGGATCTGGCCGCCCAGCCCGATCGGCAGATACTGGCCGCCGGTATGCTCATAGGCGTGGGAGAGGGGAAGGAAGGACAGAAACACCTCGTCCTCCCAGCCGAAATCCTCCGCGATGATGGCGATGCACCCGGCGACATTGTGCAGGATCGCGCCATGATGATGCATGACGCCGCGCGGTGCGCCGCCGGTACCGGAGGTGTAGATGATGCAGGCCAGGTCCTCGCGGGCGAAGGTCGCGGCGGCGGCGGTGGCGGCGACATCGGCGGGATGCGCCCCAATCAGCGCGGTCCATGCATGAAAGGTGACCGCGCCTGTCGGTACGCGCATCTCCTCCATGCCGATCACGATCTGGGCGTGGTTGCACTTCAGCACGGCGGGCATCAGCGTCCGGGCGAGTTTCTGCGTCGACACGATGATCGCGGCCGCGCCGGAATTCTCGATGATGTGCTGGTGATCGCGTTCGGTGTTGGTGATGTAGGTCGGGACGGTAACGCATCCCGCCGCCATGATCGCCAGGTCGGCGATGCACCATTCCGGGCGGTTCTCGCTGACCAGCATCACCCGGTCGCCCGGTTTCAGCCCGATAGCCCGCAGTCCGGCGGCCAGGCTCGATACCTGGGCGGTGGTGTCCGCCCAGCTCAGCGGAGTCCAGCCCCCCGCCTTTTTCGACCACAGGAACGGCGCATCGCTCTTTTCGGCGGCGCGCGCGAAGAACATCGCGACCAGATTGGGGAATTTTTCAAACTGCCGCATTCGCTCTCCCTATCGCGTCGCCGGGCCTGCACCGTTGACCCACGTCATTCGGACGGCCTCTTGCGCTCGCTGACGCGTGTGATCTGCGTCACCTTGCCCGCCATATCGATCGCGACGCCCTCGCTGCGGGGGTCCGCAGCGCCGATCCAGCGGCCGTTCACCCGCTCCACTGCATTCGCCTTTAGTCCCATCGGCGCGACCTCGACCCGTTCGCCCAGCGCGCGCAGGGCAGGGGCCATCGCCTCGGCCCCGGTGCCCTGTTCGGCCTGGGCGACGGGGCCGGGGGCGTAGATCAGGCCGAGCGCGATCGCGTCCTGCGCGCTCAGATGCCAGTCGAGGACACCGACGATCGCCTTGGCGACCTGCGCGATGATGGTCGAACCGCCCGCGGCGCCGACCGCCAGGCGCACGCTGCCGTCGGGATTGTAGACGATGGTCGGCGCCATTGAGCTGCGCGGACGCTTGCCCCCCTCAACCCGGTTGGCGACCAGATAGCCCGCATCGACCGGCACGGTGTCGAAGTCGGTCAGCTCGTTGTTCAGGATGGTGCCGTCGACGCTGAGGCCCGATCCCCACGGCCCCTCCACGGTGGTGGTCACCTCGACCACGTTGCCGCGCGGGTCAACCACGGCGAGGTCGGTGGTGCCGGGCACTTCGCTGACTGGCGCGAGGGTGCGGGCGGGCGCGCCGGGCGGCGTGCCGGCAGTCACGTTCGTCATCGACATGTCGGGAGAGATCAGCGCCGATCGCCGCGCCAGATAGGCCGGGTCGAGCAGGCCGGCCAGCGGCACGCGGACGTAATCGGGATCACCGAGGTACAGGTTGCGGTCGGCATAGGCGAGCCGGGACGACTCGGCGAACAGGTGCCAGGCGGTGGGCGACGCCTTACCCAGTCCCGTCAGGTCGAACCGTTCCAGCTGCTTCAGGATCGTCAGCACGGTGACGCCCCCGGACGAGGGCGGCCCCATGCTGCAGATGCGATACGCGCGATACCGGGCGCACAGCGGATCGCGCGACTTCGCATCGTAGCTGGCGAGGTCGCCCGCCGTCATCCGCGACGGGTTGCGGGCGGCGGCGTTCACCGTCGCCACGATCTTTGTCGCATCCGGGCCGACATAGAAGGCGTCTGGGCCACGGCGGGCGATCCGGTCGAGCAGCGCGGCCTGTGCCGGGTTGCGGAACAGCGTGCCGGCGGCGGGCACCGTCCCGTCCGGCATCAGCACCGCGCGGGTTTCCGGTGACAGGTGCCCGCCATAGCTGGCCAGCGCATTGACGAAGCGGGGGCTGAGCCGGAAGCCGTCACGCGCCAGCCGGA
>CAKTFL010000219.1 GCA_934555855.1 uncultured Sphingomonas sp.
GGGGCGATCGACGGGACTTGAACCCGCGACCCTCGGTACCACAAACCGATGCTCTAACCAACTGAGCTACGATCGCCGCGAAGGTCCGAGCCCCTACGGGCCAGGCCCGATCGCGTCAAGCTGTCAGAAGCGGCCTTCGATCGAAAGCCTGTGTCCCTGCGCCGATGGCGCGAACCCTGCCGCCTCCAGCTTCTGTGCGGCCGCCGGGTCGGACGGGCGGACCAGAAACACGGCGGAATAGGTGCCCGCAGCCGGTATCCGCACCGTGACGCTTTCCGTCCCCGCAGTGCTCTGGAGCGGCAGCAGCAGGGCATTGCCGTCGCATCGCGCGCTGCCCGCCAGCGTCGCCGGCAGGGTGATCCCGGCCGCCGCGGGGGCGAGTGCGACGGTGACCCGCCCTTCCGCGTCCTGGCACGCTCCGTCGACGAAGTGGGCGCTGACCGCCTGCAGGTCCAGTTGGGTCACCGGCAGCGGCGCGAACAGCGGCCCTGTCGCCAGCGAAGCGGTAACGTCGTCCAGCCCCGTGCGATGCCGGCTGATCGTAATTGCGCCGTGGAAAGGACGAACCACCCCCTCCCGCCCGTCCAGTTCGATCCGTGCGCGTCCGAGCAGCAGCGGCCAAGGCGACAGGCCCGCCTTCAGGTCGCCGAGCGCGAGCTGCCCCAGATGAGCGTCCGTCAGCGAGCCCGCCCAGACGCTGCCCTGCGCGCTGCGGACGGTCAGCCCCGATTCGCCCGCGTCGAGCAAGCCCAACGCCAGCCGCAGCGGCAGGAACAGCAGCAGCGCGACGGCCAGCATCGCCCCGAACAGCGCGGCCGGCCGGGTGGTCAGGCGGATACGCCTCATCGTCCCTGCGCCCGGATCACGAGGTCCACGGCCAGGGTGCGGTCGCCATTGTCTGTCATCCTCGCGGCATCCACCAGCATCCCGGCACGCTCCAGCCTTGCAAGCCATGGCACCAGCGCCCCCGGCCGCGCCGAGGCGACTGTGACGTGAACGCGACCGCCGCCTTGGTCGTCGAGGCTGGAAAGCGTGAACCCTGCCGCATCGGCCCGCACCCGGACCGCATCGGCCAGCGATCCGGTCAGCGGCCGCACACGGAATGCCTGTGCCGAGCGGATCGCCTCCACCTGCGCGCGAGTTTCGCCGAGCCGGGTCGCTGTGTCGATCTGCCGCTCGCGCGCGCTGGACAGAGCATCGCCGACCGGGCGGACGATGCCGGCCCAGACCAGCGTCAACGCCGCCAACGCCAGCATCGCGAGGATCAGCCGCTTCTCGCGCGGGGACCGGCCGGCGAACCAGGTGCGAAGTTCCGTCATCGCGTGGTCACCGTCATCTCGCCCGACACCCGCCCGTTGGCAGAGGTGAAGGTGCTGGCGGTCACGCCGAAGCCCGCCGCCTCCAGCGCACGCTTGATATCAGTCGGCCCCGCCTCCGTCGCGGTCGCGAGCGAGAGGCGCAGGTCGCCGGTCGGCTCAAACGTCATGGCCGTCAGCTCCGCTCCTTCCTGCGCCCGCACGGCCGCGAACGCCGCTGCCGCGGTCGAACTGAAGCCGCGCCCGGGCCCGCGCAACCCCGCCAGTCGTTCATCAAGCTGGCGTGCTGGATCGGTAACTGTCGCGCCGCGAGCAAGCCCGGTTCGGGCGAGTGCGTCGGCCTGCGCCTCGGCCGCGTCGGCGGCGAGGTTCAGCCGGACGATACGCACCAGATCGATAGCCAGCGTCAGCAGCAGCGCTACGCCCGCCAGCGCAGCCAGCCGACGGATTAGGCGCCAGTCGATGGCAAAGCGACGCCGCCGAGCGAACGGCCCTTGGCGCAAATCAAGCGGCGGGCTGGCTACCGCGGCGGCCAGCGCGATGTCCACGGCATCGCGATCAAGCCTGTCGGGAGGAACGCCGCCGGTGACCAGCTCGGTCAGCCCGACCTCATCGGCAAAGCCGCTGGTCGTGCCGCGAACCAGGCTCCGGCCCGCGATGTCCGCCCGGACGAAGCCGGCGGCGGGACCGGGAACCAGCAAGGGCGCGGGCACGACGGCGTCCGGATCCACCCCGATCGCGGCGAGGCTCGCCAGCCACGCGCGCATCCTTTCGGCCGCGACCACGGCGACGGGCCGGCCAGCGCCCTCCTCGCCGCCGACCGCGACATGCAGGTCGCTGATCGGCGTCGCGCTCGCCTCCGCCACCAGGATGCGTGCCGCCGCGGCCGCCTGTGCGAGCGAACGACTGGGCAAGTCCGCCCAGTGCAGCGTCACATCCTCGGCTGGCGCCACGGCCACCACCGGATCGTCACCATCGGGCACGCCCTGCCCCTCGCCCGCGGGCACTCCCTGGGCAAAGCGCAGCCAGCGCCAATCGGCGCCGTCGCCGGGCAGAAAGAGTAATGTGGTCATATCCCCTCGCCCCATTGCCGCGAGACGAGCTGCGCGGGAAGCCTTGTCGCGTCGATCAATGCACGTTCGGTGCGCTGCGCCCCGCCGGCGGTGACGTCGATCCGCAGCGCGAACCATTTCGTCGTGACGGCTATCTGCCCGCCTTCGCCAAAGCCGGTGGTTACCCCGGCCTGATTTGCCGCGTTCTGGAACGCATCGATGGTGGCCCAGCCTTGAGGCGGCCGGCGCAGGATCAGCTGGCGCGCGCCCTCCACCGACAGCGTGTCGGGCAGTTGCATCGCCAGCAGCGGCGCCTGTTCGGGGGTGAGCGTGTTGAGGTTGATCGTCGCCAGCTCGGCCCGCGGCAACGTGCACAGCCAGGGGCGAAGATGGTCGTAAAGCTCCACCGTCACGCCCTGCACCGCGCGCAGCTCGCTGGCGTCCGCCATCAGCGTGCCGGCGGTCCGATAGGGGGTCTGGAGCGACAGGTAGCTGCCATCCTCCGCCCCGCCCGCCTGCTGATCCGGATCGGTGTCGATCCAGTCGGCGGCCGCGGCCGCGATCTGGTCCCCCACCCCTGCCGCAGGTCCGCCCACCAGGCGGATCAGCCGGGCGAACTGCGCGCGCGCCAGGGGGTTGCTCGCATAGACGCCGACTTGCCCCTGCGTCACGAGTCCGTTGAGATTGAAGCAGTTGCCGCCGTCACTGACCCGCGCCACCGCAAAGCCGCCGCGTGGTAGCGGCAGGCCGAAGGGCTGGCCGCTCCAGCCGCCGGCCAGCGTCACCCGGTCGCGGCTTTGCCCCAGCAGAGAGTCGATCCGCGTCAGCGCCAGCGTCTCGGCGGCCCGGGCAAAGCCCTCCGCCGCCTGGCCCGCGACGGCATTGCTGGTAAGCCGGGTGGTCAGCGTCAGCCGTTCCAGCGCCGTGCCGGCAATCACCGCGATCACCGCGACCAGCATCAGCACGGTAAGCAACGCCGCGCCCCGTTCTCCCGTTTGTCGCAGGTCAGGACGCAACGACCTGCACTCCTGCTGCACGATAGCCGGTGCCGACCGGCAGCAACGCGCGGAAGCTCACCCCGTCACGGCGAACCAGCGTCAGTTCAGCGGTGTCGGGCATCGGCATGTCCGGCAGGCCATCCCACTGGTCGCTCCAGGCCCCGCCGCGCCGGAAACGGAGGCGGAGCGATTTCAGGTCAGTCATCAGCGTCGCGGCCGGCAGCGGCTCGGCGCCGTCGACATAGGGATAGGCGATGCGCTGAAGGCTGGTGCCGCTGAGAAGATAGGTCACCTTCTGAAGCGAGGAACGTGCCGCCCCGTCCAGGTTGCTCCATCCTCCGCGCACCAGCGTCAGGGTGCCGGCCGTCCCGGTAAAGGCAGGGCGAGCCGTCCCGCCAGCATCGCGCGACGGCCGGTTCACCGACTGGGCAAGGTCGGCAGACAGCACCGCTACGGTCCGCTGGAGCGCCGCGGCCTGGTCCAGCCGCGTCGCGCTCGCCGCGCCAGCGCGCACGCTGAACGACAGGATCGCCACCCCCGCCACCGCGATCAGGGAGAAGATCAGCAGCGCGATCATCACTTCGACCAGCGTGAAGCCGTGTTCGGCGGAAAGCCTCGAACCCGTGAAGCCGTGTTCGGTGGGACGCCTCACGACAGCGCTCCTGCGGTCGGGGGGCGAATCAGCGTCGCGCGGGCCAGCACCCTGCCCGCTCGATCGGCGACGGCGACATCGATCCGCAGCACCTGCGTGTTGCCGGTCGGTGCGACCGTCCGGGTCCAAGTCCAGACGCTGCCGCCATTCGCCTCCCGCCCGGTTGCCGTACCTCGGGTCGGCGCCCGCGCGGCCGTTGCCGCATCAATCGCGACATTGCGCGCGACCATGTTGGCGGCGGCAGTCGCATCGATCATCGACACGCCGCGAATGGTGCTGGTCTCCAGCCGGATCAGCGCCAGCGCGGCGAGGCTGAACACGGCCAGCGCCACCATGATCTCGATCAGGGTGAAGCCCCGGGCCGAGGCGGTCCGGTCAGCCATCGACCCGTGCACTCCCGTCCGCTTCGATCCGTACGGCCGCCGACGCGCCACGCCGCTGGAGCCGGAGGTCGAAGGGTCGATCCGCCAGGCCGGTCGTGTCGAAGACGATCCGCGCTCGGCCGCCCGGCCCATCCCCTGTACCGGCCCCCGGATCAGCGAAAATCACCCGCGTCCCCTCTTGCCAGCGTTGAAGACGTAGTGCCCGGTCGCCAAGCGGCACCCACTGCCCCGCGATCCGCTGGTCGAAGCCATAGCCGCCGGCTGTGATCCAGACGCTCACCGGTCGAGCGGACACGATCGCCTGATCGTGCGCGGCGCGGGTGCG
>CAKTFL010000220.1 GCA_934555855.1 uncultured Sphingomonas sp.
CGACTGATCCTTCAGCTGCGGCAGCATCTTGGCCGACTTGCTGTCCGCCAGACTGGTGGTCCGCATGAACTTGCGACCGGCGCGCTGGCCCTCGGCTTCGGCATCGGGGAAGTCGAGGCACAGGTTGGTCGACACTGGGCAGGGCATGCGCAGCTTGTCGGCAAACATGTCCCCGATGAGCTTGGCCATGTCCCATGGTGCCCAGCGCTGCGGCAGGTTGCGCACTGAGAAGGAGCGAACATCGAAGGTGTCCGGGTAGATCTCGCCAATCTCGGGAGCGTCGTCGACGACCTTGCCGGTCGGGCGGAACCGCTCGGTGCGCAGCAGGATGCGATCCGGTTCGATCTTCATTTCGAGATCGTGCCGCACCGCCTGGTCCGCGATGGGGTCGAAGGGGTTGTAAGTGATTGCGTCATCGCCCGGCGCAGTCGTTGGCGAGGTGATGTCGTCTATCCAGGTGATGAGCGTCTTCGGGTCCATTGGGCGTGACTGCACGCCAATCGATTCCAGCGCCGAGATCAGCCCTTCCAGAACCGACACGATCTCCTCGTTTGAAACGCGGCTCGACTCCGGTGTCGAGTAGGAGATGGCGAGACGGTGGTTGCGAAGGCAGAAGGGCGCGGCGCTCGACAGCGAGCTCCACACGCCGTCGAGTAGATACTCGGTGCGGTGCTTGGCCATGCGTTCATAGACGCCGGCGGCCGAGTAGCGCGGCAGATACCATTGCGAGAGCCGCTCGCTAACCCGTGGGCTCATCCAGCCATGGACCTGAAGCGCGCCCGGCGTCGGAATACCCTCCGACAGGAATTGCGCGAGAATCTCGTGGCTTTGCTCGGTTGCGCCGATCATCGGGGCCGCCTCGAGCACGAAACCACGGGTGCCGCTGTTGTAGAAGATGTGCGTCTTCGGATCGTAGCTGCGATAGGGCAGCCAGTGGACGAAGCGGGGAACCGCGGTGTCGGGACGCGCCGCATCGGGCTTCGCCGCGTCGCCGAGGAGGGTGGCCAGCAGGCCTCTGAAGAAGCTCACTGGTCCACTCCGGGGAAAGAGGAGGCGCGCACCACGGGCACGGGGTTCGCCGAGCGGACGGCTTCGCGCGCTTCGGGTTCGGCGCCGGCGATACGGTCGCGCACAGTGGGGTTGCTGGCGATCGCGCCGATCGCCGCCTTGCCTGCCGGCGTGGCGAGGCGCGGCACGATCATCGCCGAACCTGCCGGCGACACCGACGTCAACCCGGCGACTGGGCTGGCCGGCGCCGCGGAAGGGATGGGGCGTGTCGCAGCGGGGGCGGCGCTTTGGACGCCGACGGTGGTGGTGGCGTTCGCGGAGGGAGCGGAAAGCGCGGCCATAGGGCGAGCAGCCGCTTGCGAGACAGGCTTTTGTGGTGCGGACAGGCTCACGGCCTGCCCCCGAGGTCGCGCCGAAAGGCGACGCGCCACCTGGTCCTTGATGTCGCCGACCGGATCCGCGTTTGCCGCCCTCGCCCGCGCCGCCGCGACAGCCACCTCGCTCGGCATGTCGGGATCGATCGCAGCAATGTCGGTGGCTGGTGGATCGGCCCGCTCGACGGCCGATAGGAGCGTATCGCTGCCTGTTGCCGCCGCAACCTGCTCGCGGCTGTTCGCAACCGCATTGCTCGCGAGCGCCTGTTGCCAGTCGCCCTGCTCGACGACGGCATGAACTGCCGTCTGCTCATGCAGGCGTCCCGCCGCGTCGATCTGGGCCGGGAAGACGATACGCAGCACGCGCTCGCGGGTGCGGGCAGGTGCTACGGCTGCGGTTTGGAAGCCGCGACCTTCGCTGCGTTGGGTAGGATAAGGACCCGCCGGCGTAATCATGCGATCGCCGTCCTCGCCCGAGATGAGCGCCAGCGCGCGATCGTCGATTGTCGAGCTCGGCGCGCAGATGCCATCGGGGGCGACGCACGAGAAGCTCCCCTTGATGTTGCCACCGAGCGTCGTGCAGCCGCCAAGTGTTGTGGTCGTTGCGAGGGCTGCGGCGAGGATGCGACCGCGAGTCATGACCGACCCCCCGCAATCCAGGCGGCGAGCACTTCCTTAGGACGATAGCCCTCGATCACCGCACCGTCGGAGCGAACGATGACGGGGGTGCCGCTCAAGCCATGCTTGCGAGCGAAACGCTCATTGGCGTCAAGCCCGGAGGTGTCGCACGTCCCGGCGTTCTTGAGCGGCTCGCCGGCATAGGCTTGATGCAGCGCCTCCTCGCGGTTCTTCGCGCAGTAGACCTGATTGGCGATGTCGCGGCTGCCGAGGACCGAGATCGGCCGCTCCACCACCCGCACATTCATCGAGCGGAGCGCGTTGGACAGCGCCTTGCAGTAGCTGCAGCGGAAGTCCGAGAAGACGGTGACGGTACGGCCCGCGGGATTGCCCCAAACGATTGAGCCCGCCTTAGGAAGCGAGTCCATCGAGAGGCGTTGCAGCGGCGCGGGTGCCGAGGCCTCTCGAACGCCGGAGCCGGGCTTCGGCCCGACGGGCGGCATCTCGTCATTATCGGGTGCCGCGTTGGCCTTAGCGGCCCCACCGACAAGCATATCCGGGTTGATCTCGAGCAGCCGGGTCGCGGTCAGATCCTGACGCGTCTCCATGTCGTAGACGCGGCCAATGACGAGGTAACGACCGGAGTGGTCGACGTAGAACAGGTTGCTGCCGGCGGTGACCTCGCACAGGCCCTCGACCTTGCCGCAGTTGACCTTGGTCAGCTCCGTCTTCGGCAGCCGGGCCTTGATAAGGGCGGCAACCTTAGTGTCGTCGACCGGCACCTGGTTGGCGGCGACGGCGCCGGTAACGCCGCTCAGCAGCGCGAAGCCGGCGAGAAGCGCGAGGCGTCCGGGACGGGCGGTCAGGCGCGTCCAGCGGCGATCAGTTGCGGACATAAGCTCCCTCCAAAAAGACGACCTCGACATCCACGCCGGTCGGCATTTCGATGACAGGCTGGTACTGCTCGGCGCGCTCGATCAGGTACTTGGACACCATGTCGCCGGCCTCGCCGACGCCGTTGCCGATGCCAGCCTGCGCGATGTCACCGACCCCGAGCTGCTGCGGCCTGCCGCCAACATTGACGTTGGTGCCCCGCAGGAAGGAGTTCGAGTTGGCGGAGAAGCCCTTACCGATGCCGCCGACGAGCCCTGCCATGAACGCCTGGCTGACCAGTGAGCCCTCTCGACTGACGACACGGCCGCGCACGCCGGTCTTGCCGCCGAAGGCGATGAAGCCCTTGACCTCGGACACGGCATAGCGGCCTCCGGGCTGCGGGCAGGTCATCTTCTGAAGCTTGATGTAGACCTTCTCGCTCGACAGCTCGGCGCGAGCGGCGCCGTTGACGAGGCAGCCCTGAATCCGGGTGGTGAGCAGCTTGCCGTTCTGCATTACCGATCGCGCGGGTCCGATGATACGCAGCACGACGGGCAGGGGATCGGTTTGACTGTTGACGCCTGCTGCCGCATCGACGCCGACGATGACCTTGGCAGTCGCGAAGCTGTTGGGCGGCAGGTAGTTCGGGCTGTCGGTATAGACCGTGTTGCCCTTGGCGACCCTGGTAGCGGTTCCGGTTTCGGCCGCGCCAAACGAAACCATCTTAACTTCGCTCAGTCGGGTGGACGCCAACTCCGGTACGGGGCCAGCCACACCCGGGCGCTGGTAGAGCGCCGTGCCGCCAGGACCGTACATAGCGGCGGGGCCAGCGGGAGGGGGCGCAGGCTCTAACACCCTGTCGTTGACTTGCCGGCGCAGCTGCTCGTTTTCGGACTGGTAGGCGGAAAGAACCCGCTGTCCGTCCGAGGACATTGACTGGTTCTGCGCGCGCAACGCTTCGAGCTGCTCGGCAAGCTGGGCCACACGGGCGTTGGTGCCGTTGACCGATTTCAGCTGATTCTCGTTCGACTGGAAACGGTTCTCGCTGAGCGCCATCCACTCCTGCTCGGAGAGGTTGCGATTGACCATGTCGTTGGTCGACACCTTGACCGTCTCGGCCTTGTCGGGATCGACGACCTTGCCGTTGTCGTTGCCGCTGAACATCCAGAACGACGACAAGATCAGCCCACCACCACCAATGCCGGCAAGCAGCATGCGCTGTTTCTTGCGGGCGGCGGTGTTGCCGTCGAGTTCCGAGGCGATTGGCGAGACGCCGTCGGCTTCACCGCTCTCCGGGCCGTCTAGCGGCTTGCGGTTGCGGGAGAACATGTCCTTGATGCCCATGGGCTCAGTTTCCGTTGCGAGAGACGAGGTAGGCGGTCGTGACCATGCCGGGGGCGAGCTTGGCCTCCGCGATCGAGACCGCGAGCGCGGTCGCCGGGGCGACCGTCGCTTCGGTGAGTGTGGTCGGCTGCGTGCCCTTGTTCTCGATGCGCAGGACGCGACCGGTCATCGTGTCGCCACGATATTCGGCGATCATCTGGACCTTGAGGTCGCCGACATAGACGGGCTTCAAGGAGCGCTGTCGCATCTCGTAGCCGTCGAGCATCTTGTTGGCGTACATCGCCTGAACCAGCGCCACCGCGCCTTCCTCGGACGATGCCTGCGCCACCTGCGGGGCGTTCTCAGCCGCGGCTTCCTTGGCGATCGCGGGGTTGGTGATGAACACCTGCACCGCCTGGTCGCCGGAGACGCGGCACTGGAACTTGTAGACGTAGCCGCGCTTGCTGGTCGCGAAGAACGAAAG
>CAKTFL010000221.1 GCA_934555855.1 uncultured Sphingomonas sp.
GCCATAGCCCTGGCTCTTTTCCGGGTGAAACTGCACGCCCACCAGATTGTCGCGGCCGATCGCGGCGGTAACCGGACCGGCATGGTCGGTGGTCGCGATCACGCCGTCACCCTCGAAGGCGTAGCTGTGCAGGAAATAGGCTTCGCCGCGAGGGATCAGCGAATGCTCGCCGGCAGGGACCACGTCGTTCCAGCCCATGTGAGGCACCTTGGCCTCCATGGTTCCTGGCTCCAGCCGGCGTACGCGGCCGGCGAACCAGCCCAGCCCCTCGTGCGTCCCCAGTTCCTCGCCCCGATCGGCCATCAGCTGCATCCCGACGCAGATGCCGAGGAACGGTGTGCCGCGGGTCAGCGCCGCCTCACGCAGCGCATCCTCCAGCCCGTCGACACGTCGCAGATTCGCCGCACACGTTCCGAATGCCCCCACGCCGGGCAGCACGATTCGATCGGCGCGGCGGACGACCTGCGGATCGGCGGTGACGGTGACATTCTCCGCGCCCGCCGCTCTCAGCGCATTTTCGACCGAGTGGAGGTTGCCGGATTCGATATCGATCAGCGCGAGAGTCATAGAACTCCCTTGGTGGACGGAATCGCGTCCGCCTTGCGCGGGTCGATCTCGACGGCGGTCCTCAGCGCGCGGGCCAGTCCCTTGAAGGCGCTTTCGGCGATATGGTGATTGTTGTCGCCGTACAGCGTCTCGACATGCAGCGTGATGCCGGCGGTCTGGGCAAAGGAATGGAACCAGTGCTGGAACAGCTCGGTATCCATCTCGCCCAGCTTCACCTGCGTGAACGCGGTCTTCCACACCAGCCAGGGCCGCCCCGAGATATCGAGCGCGACGCGGGTCAGGCATTCGTCCATCGGCGACAGCGCGTCGCCGTAACGGCGGATGCCGCGCTTGTCGCCCAGAGCCTGCGCGATTGCGGCACCGATGGCGAGGCCGGTGTCCTCGACCGTGTGATGCTGGTCGATATGCAGGTCGCCCTCGGTCCGGACGTGCAGGTCGATCAGCGAATGGCGCGACAGCTGTTCAAGCATGTGATCGAAAAAGCCGACGCCGGTCTTCACGTCATAGATGCCGGTGCCGTCCAGGTTGACGGAGACGGCGATCCGCGTTTCGGCGGTGTTGCGGGTGAGGGAGGCGGTTCGCATGGCTGTTGGCAGCAAATAGCGCGCTTGTCTGTCCATGCAATCTTGACCCGTTAACAAACCGCGCTACCCCAAGGGAATGAGTGATGGTCTGCCTGACAGCCTGATTCCTTACGACGAAATCGTCCAGGAGGCGCTTCGCGCCGTGGTCGGCCGCGTGCTCGGCACGGTGGCCAAAGATGGTGGCCTGCCGGGCGAGCACCATTTCTACATCACCTTCAAGACGCAGGCGCCGGGCGTGGACATTCCCCGCCGGCTGGTCGAGCGTTTCCCGGACGAGATGACCATCGTGCTCCAGAACCGCTTCTGGGACCTGCTGGTCGACGATCAGCGCTTTTCGGTCGGCCTGAGTTTCAACCAGATCCCGTCCAAGCTTGTGGTCCCCTATTCGGCGATCACCGGCTTTCACGACCCCGCCGTCAATTTCGAACTGCGCTTCCAGGCGCAGGAGGGTCCGGACGACGGCCCCGAACCGCATGAAGAGGCGGAGAATGACGGCCCCGCCGTTCAGCCGGCGGAGGACGGTTCCAACGTCGTCAGCGTGGATTTCAAGCGCAAGAAATAAGCGGAGGCTGGGGCCGGGCGCTGTTGCCGATCCCGCGGCCGGCGGCCAATCTGTTTCGGAGCGGCATCCGGCTTGTTTGACGCGCGCCCTCGGCCGTCATGTCTTCTCTCCTGCTGTCACGGACGGCCGGTCTACGCGCCGTCCTTGCCCAGTTTGTCGATCAGCACGGCCTGCTGCCATCGGCCCGGCGCCTTGTCGGTGCGATGAATGCAACCCGCCCAGCAGCAGGGCCGCTTCTTGCCCTCCAGCAGTTCTTCACATGTCCGCTGGATGCGGCGTTGACGGGTCGCGGGTTGCTTCGCATCGTCAACCCAGCAGATGAACTCATTGCGACCGCGCGGCGTCAGTCCGGTCCAAAGGGTCAGGAGGGACGGATCGGAACGTACGGCCGCTTGAAGGTCCTCGCTCGCTTCGTGGACAGTGCCATGCGGGAAGGTATTCACGGCGTACCTCCATGGATGACAGCCGATCATGATCGGGGGCAGACTCTCCCCCTGACGGTACCCGACTTCCGCTTACCAGCCCACAACGCCGCGAAGTCCGCCGCCATGACAGCGGCGGTCATGCCGAGGCACCCCGGAACGGGCCGGGGTGCCGCAGACGACAGGCGGGCAGGGCGTCAGGCGGTCAGCGCGGACATGCCTTGCTGGCCGAGGGCGCGCTGGCGACCCGGACGCCCGAGATGTCGAGTCGCAGCGGGCCGGTCGCCGACACCACGAAGGGACGGCTGACCGCCTCCATGTTGGCGCCGCCCTCCGCGAAGCAGCGGAGGGGAACCGCGAACTCGCCCCATTCCCCCGGTGCCGCGGTCATCAGCGCCGTGACCGGAACGCTGGCCGTCTTGGTCGCCTCCATGCCGACGGTGACGTTCGCCGGCTTCGCCGCTGCCCGATATTCGACGACCAGGCTTAGCTCGCCATTGGTTTCGCGCCTGAGGTCGATCGGGTTGGCCAGCGCCAGCCCCGCCTGGCCCTGACCGGTCCAGATCAGGCGCACGCTGTCCTCCTGGCTGCGGCGGTCGATCCGCGACTGGGCGATCGAGCCCGAGGTGAACCAGCCCGGCCCCTGCGCCAGCCGGCCACGCACGAACAAGGCGTTCAGGTCGCCGCCGGCACCCGCCGGCCGCGTTTCGTTTAACCGGGCGACCTTGCCCGGCGCGGCATAGCTCAGGCCATAGCCGATCGGGAACAGCGGGTCGTAATGCGGGTCGCGCTTGTTCAGGACATATTGATCGAGGCGCTTGGGCCAGGAAAAGCTGAGCTTGCCCGCGAAGTCGCGCCGCGGCTTGCCGTCGCGGCCGCCGATCAGCACGTCGGCGACCCCGCCGCCCTCCGTGCCGGGCAGGAAGGCGGCGACAAAGGCGTCGGCCGCGTTCATCTCCGGATTCACCCACATGGGGCGGCCAGACAGGAACACTGCGACGACGGGAATGCCCGCTGCCTTCAGCTTCTTCAGCAGCGCGACATCCTGCTTGTCGCCGGGGCTGTATTCCAGCGTCGGCCGGTCGCCCATGAATTCGGCATAGGGCGTCTCGCCGAACACCACGATCGCGGCGTCGGGCTTGGCCGAATAGCTGCCGTTGGCCGACAGGGTCGCGCGGCCGCCGCCCGCGCGCACCGCCTGGTCGATGCCGCTCCAGATAGACTGGCCGTTCGGGAAGTCCTTGTTGGTGACGTCCGTGCCCTGCCAGGTGATTGACCAGCCCCCCGCCGCCTGGGCGATATCGTCCGCGCCGCGTCCCGCGACCAGAATGTTGGCCGAGGGTTTGAGCGGCAGCACGCCGCCATTGTTCTTCAGCAGCACCAGCGACTTCGCCACCGCCTCGCGCGCGATGGCGCGATGTTCGGGGCTGCCGAGCTGGCCGAATTGGCCCGCCAGCGGCCGGGTGGAGGGACGGCCCAGATCGAAGGTGCCCGCGACCACCTTGACGCGCAGGATGCGCCGGACCGCGTCGTCCAGCCGGGCGGCGGGAATGCGCCCGTCCTTCGCCTCAGCCAGCGTGTTGGCGTACAGTTCCTTCCACTTCGAGCCCGAGTACATGAACATGTCGAGCCCGGCGTTGATCGCGGCCGGGCAATCCTCCGTGGTGCAGCCCGGCACCTGGCCGTGCGCGTTCCAGTCGGACACGGCGAACCCGTCAAAGCCCCAGCGGTCCTTCAGCACGCCGGTCAGCAGGCTCTTGTTGCCGGTCATCTTGACGCCGTTCCAGCTGGAAAAGCTGGGCATCACGATCAGCGCGCCGGCCTCCAGGCCGGTGACATAGCCGGCGGCATGGACGTCGCGGAGCACCTGTTCGGATACGCGCGTGTCGCCCTGGTCGCGGCCGCCGGTGCCGCCATCGCCCAGGAAGTGCTTGATCGAGGACATGACATGGCCCGGGCCCATGAAGTCGCGCCCGACCTCGCCCTGGATGCCCTCCACCATCTTGCTGGAATAGGCGGCGACGATCGCCGGGTCCTCCGAATAGCTTTCATAGGTGCGGCCCCAGCGATCGTCCTGCACCACCGCGACCGTGGGGGCGAAGCTCCAGTCGATGCCGGTCGCCGCCGTTTCCTCGGCGGTGGCGCGGCCGATCTTCTCGACCAGCGCCGGGTCGCGCATCGCGCCAAGGCCGATATTGTGCGGGAAAAGCGTTGCGCCGATGATGTTGTTAGCCCCGTGCACCGCATCGGTGCCCCAGATCACCGGCACCTGCGGCCGTCCGTCCGTCCGCTTCATCGAGGCGTCGTAAAAGGCGTCGAACAGCTTCAGCCATTCCGCGGCCGGCGCGCGCTCGTCACTGTTCGGGGCCGAATTGCCGCCGTTCAGGATCGAGCCGATCTTGTAGGTCTCGACGTCCTTGGGCGTGATGGAGGCGATGTCGATCTGAAGCAGCTGGCCGACCTTGTCATCGACCGACATGCGCTTGAGGATGGCATCGACCCTCGCTTCGACCTTGGGATCGCGATGTCGGCGCAGGGCGAGCC
>CAKTFL010000222.1 GCA_934555855.1 uncultured Sphingomonas sp.
GGCCTGAATCGGCTCCAGCGCGTTCACTTCCGTCGTGCCGGCCGACGAACGCCGCTTCTGCAGATAGGCTCGGCTGTCCATCAGCTCGCCGCCGAAGAAAATGCCCGCCGTGCGATATTCGGCGAACAGCGTGGTGCGGGCGGACAGCAGCATGTCGCGGGCCGGGGCCGCCGGTCGGAACTGGCCATCGATCCCTTCAATTCGGATTCGAGCACTGCCGGTTATCGTCAGTCCGTCCTTCTCGCCGGGATGCCCGCCGTCCCTGGCCTGCGCGGACGCCGTCGTGCTGACGGGCAGGAACGCGATCGCCATCGCAAGGCGGCCGACCTGAATCATGTGACGCTTCCTTGAACGACTGGGTGTGCGAGGCCGGCGGAGCCCTGCTGCCGCTCACTCGTGATAATCCTACAAGGGTAAACAGCGGGTTAGTCAGCAAAAGGGCCGATTAGCATGACCTTAACCGCAGCCGGGCCAGAATGGTCGCAAGAGAGTTCGGGAACACCGCCGTGAAATTCAACAATCTGAATATCCCGCGCAAGCTCGGCGCGGCCTTTGCCGTCCTTATCGCCATGTTTCTGCTCGTCGCGGGGCTGGTATTCATGAACGTCGCCACGCTGCGCCGGGTTTCGACCCAGAATGACGACGCACGCTTCGTGTCCGAGCGGGTCGACGCCGGCATGACGGCCGTGGTCGAGGCGCAGAGCGCGATCCGCGGTTTCGTGCTGCTGGGCCAGCCCGAATTCCTGAAGACCTATGAGGAAAACCGGGGGGCCATCGACACGGCGATGGGACAGGCTGCGAAGCGCACCGATTCGGGTGACCAGCGTCGGCGCCTGCGCGCCTTTCAGGACGCCGCGCACGAGTGGCAGGCGACGAAGGTCGCGCGTACGCTGGCGTTATCCCGCGATCCGGCGACCCGCGACGAGGCGTTTCGGCAGGCAGGCGTCAAGCAGCTGGGCGCGATGCGGAAGATCAAGAAGGAGATCGACACGGCGCAGGGCGCGATCGGCGCCGATCTGGACGCACGGCAGGACCGGGCCGAACGGATGGTAACGCTGACCCTGGCGCTGGGGGCCTTGTTCGCGGCGGGTATCTCCGCATTGCTTGGCTGGCTGCTGTCGCGGGCGATCGCACGCCCGGTCAACGAGATGGCGAGCGTGATGGCCGTGCTGGCCGAGGGGCGCAATGATATCGAGATCCCCTATGCCGACCAGAATGACGAGATCGGGCACATGTCCCGGGCCGTGCTGGTGTTCCGCGAGGCGGCGGTGGCCAAAGCCAGGGCGGATCAGGAGCAGCAGCATGTGATGCGTCAGGTCGGCGAAGGGCTGGCCCGCGTCGCCGCCGCCGACCTGGAAGCACGGCTTGTGGACTTTCCCCAGTCCTACCGCTGCGTTCAGGAGGACTTCAATGGGGCGATGGAATCCATGGCGCAGGTGCTTCGCTCGGTCGCCGGCGCCACCGGCGACATAAACAGCGGCGCCCGCGATATCCAGCAGGCGTCCGACGAGCTGTCGCGCCGCACCGAACAGCAGGCCGCAAGCCTGGAGGAAACCGCCGCCGCGATGGACCAGATCACCTCCCGCGTCCGCGACGCCGCATCCAGCGCTGGTCGCGCCAATGTGGTGGTGGCCGAAACGCGTCGCGAGGCCGAACGGTCGGGCGACGTGGTGCGCCGCGCGGTAGACGCGATGAGTGGTATCGAGCGCTCGTCCGCTGAAATCTCCGAAATCATCGCCGTCATCGACGCGATCGCCTTTCAGACCAACCTGCTCGCCCTCAATGCCGGGGTCGAAGCCGCGCGCGCAGGCGATGCCGGCAGGGGATTCGCGGTCGTCGCGTCCGAGGTGCGCGCGCTGGCGCAGCGTTCCGCCGACGCCGCCAAGGACGTGAAGACCCGCATCCTGACATCCACCGAACAGGTCGAGGCGGGCGTGACTCTGGTCGGGGAGACCGGCACCGCGCTGGAGCGGATCATCGGCCGCATTGCCGAGCTCAGTGACCTGGTGGGAACGATCGCGACCTCTGCGGAGCAGCAGGCCACCGGGCTTCACGAAGTCAACGTCGCCGTCGCCGACATGGACGGCGTGACCCAGCAGAACGCCGCCATGGTCGAGGAGGCGACCGCCGCCGCCCGCGCGCTGTCGACCGAGGCGGACGGGCTCGCTCGCCAGGTCGGCCGGTTCAGGATCGGCGAGTCGGCGGCAACCCGCGCACCGCGGGCGGGAATGGTGCAGCCGCTGCGAGCCCCCTCCCCTGGCCGGTCCGCCCAAAGTAGCGCGGCCAGTCCCCGGCGGCGCAGCGCCGGCAACACGGCGCTGGCTGTCGCGGACGACGACTGGTCCGAATTCTGATCCAGCCGCGACCGATCGGGCAAATTGCTGATTTCACACCCGATCGGCGGCCGATCACGCGACCTTAACCATTATCGCTCCATCATGGGCGGACCGGGTGATCACCCGTCCCGCTCGCGTCGCCCGCCATCCCGTCGAAGGCCAGACCATGACCGCTTACCTGCTCGACCCAGTGCTGGACACCGCCGCGGCCGCACCGCTGCGCGAGCGGCTGCTGGTCTCGCTCCAGCTGCGCCGGCCCGTCGCGCTCGACGGCAGCGGGGTGGAGCGGCTGGGTCTGGCCTGCCTTCAGGTCCTGGCCAGCGCCCGCGCGGTCGCGGAGGGAAGCGGCCTCGGCTTCTCAATCGCCGATCCCAGTCCGGCCTTCAGTGACATGGTCCGCCTCAGCCGGCTCGACGCCGTGCTCGAGCCGGTGGCGTAAGGGTAGCTGAACGATGGATCTCGATGAAATCCAGCAGATCTTCTTCCAGGAATGCGAGGAAGGACTCGCGACCATGGAAAGCAGCTTCGCCGTCCTGCGCGGGGGCGAGCAGGATCCGGAAACGATCAACACCATCTTCCGCTCGGTTCATTCGATCAAGGGCGGCGCCGGCGCCTTCGGCCACGAGCGGCTCCAGGCCTACACTCATCAATATGAAACGCTGCTGGACCTGATCCGCAACGGATCGCTGACGCTGTCGGGCGAGCTGCTAGGCACGATCGTAGCGGCGTTCGACGTACTCGCCGATCATGTCGCGGCAGCGCGCGATGGCGGCGGCTGGCCGGCGGACGCAGCGATGCTGGAGCGGTTGACGGCTGCCTGCACGCCGGACGCTGCGGTGCCGGCGTCTGCGCCAGTCGCCCCCTCAGCGTCCGCTCCGGCCGCCGCATCCGCCGGCGATGACTTCGACGCGCTGTTCGCGATGTTCGACAGCGAGGGCGGGCTGGTCGACGCACCCGCAGAGGCGGCCGCACCATGGCTGGTCACGCTGCTCCCGGCGCACAATGCGCTCGGCAATGGCGGCGATCCGTTGCTGCTGCTGCGCGAGCTGACGCTGCTCGGCGGCGAGATCCTGTCCTGCGACACCGGCCAGCTGCCGGCGCTGGAACAGCTCGACACCGGCTGCTCACACCTCGCCTGGACCGCGACGGTTCCGGCCAGCGTGGACGAGGCCGACATTCGCGGCGTGTTCGATTTCATCGACATGGCCGAACTCAGGCTCGATCGCCAGGATGCGCTGGCCGAGCCCGCCGACCTGCTCGACTTGAGCGCCTTTGACGAAACGCCTGTCGTGGCAGCGGTACCGCCCGCGCCACCGCCACCGCCGCCGCCGGCCGAGCCCGCCACGCCGCGCGCCGCCGTCGCGCCTGCCGCGCAAACGATCCGGGTCGACTTGGACAAGCTTGACCGGCTGGTGAACCTGGTGGGAGAGCTGGTCATCACGCAGGCGATGCTGGCGCAGCGCCTGTCGGAAAACGGGCTGAGCGGCATTCCCGAGCTGACCGACCTCGACCACCTGACGCGCGAGCTTCAGGAATCCACCATGGCGATCCGCGCCCAGCCGATGAAGACGGTGTTCAGCCGCGTGCCGCGCATCATCCGCGAGCTGGAGATGGAAACGGGCAAGCGCGTCCGCCTGGACGTCGAGGGCGAGATGACCGAGGTCGACAAGACCGTGGTGGAGCGCATCGGCGAGCCGCTGACCCATCTGATCCGCAACGCGGTCGATCACGGACTGGAAACCCCGGCGGATCGCCTGGCCGCCGGCAAGCCCGAAGAGGGCGTGGTTCGCCTGTCGGCCGCGCACCAGTCGGGCCGCATCGTCATCACCGTCGCCGACGACGGTCGCGGCATCGACAGGGCGCGGGTGCGGGCCAAGGCGGTCGAGCGCGGCATCATCGGCGCTGACGCGCAGCTGAGCGACGAGGATGTCGACAACCTGATCTTCGCGCCGGGCTTCTCGACCGCGGCGACCGTGTCCAACATTTCCGGCCGGGGCGTCGGCATGGACGTGGTCCGCAAGAACATCCAGGCACTGGGCGGGCGGATCGGCATCCAGTCGGCGCTGGGCCGCGGGTCCAGCTTCTCGCTCAGCCTGCCGCTGACCCTGGCGGTGGTGGACGGCATGATCGTGACCGTCGGCGACCAGACCTTCGTGATCCCGCTCAGCCACATCGTCGAAAGCCTGCGCCCGGCGCAAGACGCGGTGAAGCTGATGGGCAGCGGCGCGGCGCTGTTCGACGTGCGCGGCGCCTATGTGCCGGTGCATCGTATCGCCGACCAGCTCGGCATCGCCGACGCCCAGACCGATCCGGCACAAGCGGTGCTGATC
>CAKTFL010000223.1 GCA_934555855.1 uncultured Sphingomonas sp.
GCTGCGGACCGTGCGGCGGGCGCGGTGGGAGGCGAGCATCTTCGACCTGCTCGCCGCGTTCGGCCGGGTCACGGCGCGTACCCGGCCCGTCATGCACGTCGTCGCGGACCGGCAGGTGATGACGCTCGACGCGGCGCTGGAGCGGGTGTCGTCGCTGCTCGGCATCGCGGTGGACTGGCAGGCGATCGAGCGGTTCCTGCCGCCTGCCGAGGGGCGGTTGCGGCGATCGGCGCTGGCGTCCAGCTTTCTCGCCGCTCTCGAACTGGCGCGGCAGGGCAGGGTGGAGCTGCGACAGCGCGAGCCTTTCGCACCCCTCTACCTGCGCCGCGTCTCGTGACCCCGCCCGACGACCTGACCCGCGCGGTGGAGGCGGTGCTGTTCGCCTCGCCCGAGCCGCTGGGCCTCGACGCGATCCGCGCGCATGTCGGGCAGCATCGGGGGCAGGGTGACGTGCGTGGCGCGCTCGATCGGCTCGCGGCCGATTATGCGGGGCGAGGGGTTGCGCTGGTCCGGCGTGGCGACCGCTGGCATTTCGAAACGGCGGGCGATCTCGCCCATCTGCTTCGTCGCGACCGGGAGGAGACTCGCCGACTGAGTCGCGCCGGGCTGGAGACGCTGGCGATCATCGCCTATCACGAGCCCGTCACCCGTGCGGAAATCGAGGCGATCCGGGGCGTGCAGACCGCGAAGGGCACGCTGGACGTGCTTATGGAGGCCGACTGGGTCCGCCCCGCCGGGCGGCGCGAGGTGCCGGGGCGGCCGCTCACCTATGCGACCACGCCGGGTTTCCTGGATCATTTCGGGCTTGCCAGCCGGCGCGACCTGCCGGGGATCGACGATCTGCGCGCCGCGGGACTGCTCGATCCGGTCGATGTCGCCGCCGAGGCTTTGCCAGTGGAAAAGGGCGATGAGACCGCCTAGATAGGCGCAATCTTCGGGAGTAATCGTCATGGGCGGCTTCAGCCCCATTCACCTGCTCGTTCTTGCCGTGGTTGCCATCCTGTTGCTCGGCGGCGGACGTTTCTCCAGCCTGATGGGTGACGTCGCCAAGGGCGTGAAGAATTTCAAGAAGGGCATGGCCGAGGAGGACGAGGCGTCCGCCAAGCCGTCCGCCCGCATCGAAAGCCAGAAGAGCGCTGAGCCGGCCTTCGACCGCGAGGGCAATCGCGTGCGCGACGGTCTGCGCGACGACGCCTGATCGCCCGTCCAGCAACGCCGTCGCATATGGTGACCAACCCGGTCCGGCCCCTTGGCCGTCATCACCGGCCTGATCCGTTCGGAGCGCGCTGATGTTCGACATCGCGCCATCCGAATTCATGCTGGTCGCCTTTGTCGCGCTGGTCGTGATCGGGCCCAAGGACCTACCCAAGGCGATGCGGGTGGTCGGCTATTGGGTCGGCCGCGCCCGCGGCGTCGCCCGCCAGTTCCGCCAGGGGTTCGATTCCATGGTGCGCGAGGCCGAGTTGGAGGAAATGGAAAAGAAGTGGGCGGCGGAGAACGAGCGGATCATGCGCGAGCATCCCGCCGCCACTACCCCCGACGAGCCCGCCCATTCCGTCGCCGACCAGCACTCGTCCGAGCTGCCTCCGCCCGATCATGACGCGCCGCCGGTAACCGTAGCGGCGCCCGTGTTCGTGGACAGCCCACAGGTCGAGCCTGCGCCCGAAGGCACGCGACCGCCGCGCGGTGATGGAGTGACCTCGTGAGCGATTATGCCGAGGGCGATGAGCTCGACGCCAGCCGGGCGCCGCTGCTCGACCATCTGATCGAACTGCGCCGACGGCTGCTCTACTGCATTGCCGCGATTGCGCTGACGTTCGGGCTGTGCCTGTATTTCTCGGAAACGATCTTCGCGTTCCTGCTCCAGCCGCTCAAGGCAGCCGGACAGTCGACGGTGATCTATACCAAGATCTTCGAAGCGTTTTTCGTTCAGGTGAAGATCGCGTTCTTCGCCGCGATGATGCTCAGCTTTCCGATCATCGCGATGCAGCTGTGGCAGTTCGTCGCGCCGGGCCTGTATCGCAAGGAGAAGAAGGCGCTGCTGCCGTTCCTCTGCGCGACGCCGGTGCTGTTCATCACCGGGGCGGCGCTGGCCTATTCCGTCGCGGTGCCGATGGCGCTGCATTACGGGCTCGCGTTCCAGGGTGATGTGGGCGGCGTGAAGCGCGAGGCGCTGCCGGCGATCAGCGACTATCTGTCACTCATCATGCAGTTCATGTTCGGCTTCGGCGCGGCGTTCCTGCTGCCGGTGCTGCTGATGCTGCTGGAGCGGGCGGGGATCGTCACGCGCAAGGGGCTGATCGGCGCGCGGCGCTACGCCATCGTCGGTGCGACTGCGATCGCGGCCGTGCTGACGCCGCCGGACCTGATGAGCCAGGTGCTGCTCGCGGTACCGCTGATCGTCCTGTACGAACTGGCGATCATCGGCATCTGGTTTACCGAACGCCGCCGCGCGCGGGATGCCAGCCTGCCTGTGGTGGTCGAGGAGCCGTAGGGAGATGCCCTGCACGAGGCTGGGCGCGGTGGTCGAGCCGGACGAGCTGGTCGTCGCCTGATCTGCCGTCCCTGATCGGGCTTGGCAGGGAGGGCGGAAGTGATGCGTCTCTGCCGGGCCGGGCGCACCGGCCGGGCACGGTCAGCACGAACGGAGCGCAGACAAATTCCCGCGTGACCCGAACGTGCTGTGCCCGTTTCTCAGCCCGCGGGCTTATTTGGACTTGTCGGCCGTCTTGGCAACGGTGTTGCCGGCCGAGCTGACGTCGCGGCCCACGCCCTCGACCGTGTTGCACGCGCTGATCAGGAGGGCGCCGGCGATGATCGTCATTCCCATAAGCTTACGCATCAAACTAATCTCCAGAGATGGGCGGAATGCCGCAAGGGCAATGATCGGCGAACGCGATCGTTCCGCACCTGGCGTGAACCGCCGGGCTGGGAGATGCGATGCTGTCGGAATAAGTAAGGCCCGAAAACGTCACCGGGGGGGGGAGGGGGACGCTTCCGGGCCTATGTCTTGGATAGCGAGAGCGGGGGGGCATAAGATCGCTATCCGCACTGCAAAACGGCCCGACCGGGGCCGGGTTCCCGGCCGTGAATAAAAAAGTTCGGAAGAAAAAACCCTTCGTCAGTCGCGGCCGAGAATGGAAATGCCGATCTCATAAGCGCCGCTCAGCGGATCGTGATGAAGCTTGGAGCGTAACTGGCGAGACAGCCCCTCCAGCACCCGGCCATAGCGGGCGGCGATGCGCTCATGGAGGAGTTCGCTTTCAACAAGCGCTCGGGACACGACCCGCAGCACACCTCGATCGGGTACGCCCTCTTCCTGACGAAGGGCGATGCGAATCTGCGCGGCCGGGTCGATGCTCATCGCCAGCTCGACGGTCTCTGTGATCAGGAACGCGACCGCGACCGCCACGTCCTGATTGGCAAACAGCGGTTCGACGTCGATCACGATGCCGAGCCCCTGCGATTGTTCGGGCGCCGTTGCCCGGATGCTGCCGGCAAGTTCCCCGATGGCGGCACGCAGGTTGAGGCCGCGACTCTCTTCCATCTCGGCAAAATGATTGCGGTGAACGACCGCCAGCGCATCTACCCGCCGCTGGATCGAGGCATAGGCGGCGGCAGCGTCCGCGCTGGGCGCACCGCGAGCGTGAAAGTTGATCAGGCTGGCGATCACCTGGAGGTTGTTCTTGACGCGGTGATGCACCTCGCGCGTCAGCTTGGTCTGGCGGACCAGCCCCTCGGCCAGTCCGGCCTCATGCAAGGCGACCGTTCGGCTGATCGCGCGAAAGGTTTCGCCCAGTTCACGAATCTCCTGTGCGGGCATGGCGCGAACCGTGCCCAGGTCGACCTCCTCGCCCGGCGTGAAGTTCGCGACCGTCGAGCGTAGCTGGCGCAGCGGACGGATCAGCAGGCGATCCACGACGAACCAGCCGATCCCGGCCGCCGCCGCCCACATCAACAGAGGCAGCAAGAGTGCGACGACCAGCGAGGAGCTGACGGGGGCGCTAAGCACTTCCGTATGCAGGGTCAGGCCGCCGATGCCGAGATCGTCGGTGATGGATTCCACCCGGTCCAGCGCGCCAAAGCGGCGATCGGGGAACAGGTTCAGCCGATCACCGCCCTTGACCAGCTCCGCAGTATACAGGCTGGCGCGGGTGCTGGGCGTGCCGAGCCGGCCAAGCAGCTGCACCGGGAAAAAGGCGCGCGCGATGAGGCCATGGCCCGGCCCTGCCGTTTGCAGCACCAGTCCGCGGCCCGGAACGATTTCAGCATCGATCTGGCCGCTGGCGGTATCCGGCATGGCCGCGGTCGAGAGTGGCTTGCCGCAAAGGGGCCGGCCGGCGGAGTCGAGAATGACGAACCTCGTGCCGAGCGCCGCCTGCTGCGCGAACACGCCCTGCGCCCGGGCGCAGCTGGGCGAGTCAGCCGGATCGGTGCCCAGCGAGGCCATAGCCGATTGCAGCGCGGTCATGTCGCCGACCAGTTCGATGCCGATGGCGCGCGCGCTTTCGTCGGCGGCGACGCGCAGCCTGGCGCGAGTCTCCTCATCCGCCAGGCGCGAGGACTGAAGCGTCGCGACCATGGCGATGAGCGCCAGCGGCAGCAGCGCCGCGCTGAGGATCAGGAACAGCTTGGCGCCGGTCG
>CAKTFL010000224.1 GCA_934555855.1 uncultured Sphingomonas sp.
CCGGACGCCGCCGATGCGCTGGCGGTGGCGATCACCCACGCCCACCACCTCGCCAGCGCTCAGGCCCGCGCACGACGCAGTACGGGGATCGGCGCATGATCGCGCATCTGAAAGGACGACTGGAATCGACCGGCATCGACCATGCCGTGATCGACGTCGGCGGCGTCGGCTATCTGGTCGGCGCCTCTTCGCGCACCCTGGCCGCGCTGGGCACGGTTGGCGAGGCGGCGACGCTGTTTACCGAGACGCTGGTAGGCGAGGACTTCATCCGCCTGGTCGGTTTCGCCCGGCCCGAGGAGCGGGACTGGTTCCGGCTGCTGACCGGCGTGCAAGGCGTCGGCGCGCGAGTAGCGCTGGCGATCCTGTCGGCGCTGGAGCCGGCGGAGCTGAGCCGCGCGGTGGCGGCCCAGGACAAGGCCACGGTGGCCCGCGCCAACGGGGTCGGGCCAAAGCTTGCCGAGCGCATCGTGCGCGAGCTGAAGGACAAGATCGGCGCCATCCCCGCGCTCGGCCCTGCCGCGGCGGCGCAGGCGCTTCCGGTCGGGGCTTCGGCCGACGCGGTGTCGGCGCTGCTCAACCTCGGCTTCCGTCCGCCCGAGGCGGCGAGTGCGGTCGGCGCGGCGGAGGAGGAACTGGGGCCGGGCGCGACGCTGGACGCGCTGGTCCGGATGGCGCTGCGAAAGGCGGCCAAGAGCTAGCCCCATGCGGGTCAGATGAACGGCGCTTCCGCCAAGGCCGGAGCGGGTGGCCCCGCGACTGAGCAAGGGTAGGAATACGGGTCGGTTATGTCCAAGGTAAAAAAGCGCCGAATTGCTACGATCCCGATTTCAGGATAGAAACTACGCAACGAATCAAAGACCTGGCCGGACTCAGACATTCCCCTGACCTTGGTGGAGTGACGAAGATGTCGAGTGCAACGTTGGCAGGCGCGCTTCTGTCGGCAACGGCCTTGATCGGGGCCGGCGCGGCCCACGCGCAAGAAGCGGCGGCCACGAGCTGCTGGGAAAAGGATGAAGTCGAGGCAGCGCGACTGCACAACTTCAGGGTCATGTTGCTGGTCGGTGCGATCCATTGCCGGGACAAGGTGCCGGCGTCGCTCGACGGCTATAACAGCTTCATGAAGAACAGCCATTCTGCGATCGTTGCCAGCCAGACCGTCCTCCGGGCCCATTTCATCCGGGCCGGCGGCGTGGCGAACGGGTCCCGCGACTACGCCAATTACGAAACGCTGGTTGGCAATCGCCACGCGTCCGACGTCTACGACGTGCGGCGGTGCCGATCCATCGGTGCCTATTCGAGGCTGGCCGCCACCGCGGAGAACGACGATCTGGACGAGCTGGCTCGCGTCGCCAGTGGCTCGATGCCGGTGACCTGTCCCATCGCCACCAGCCTCGCGGTCGCGCCAGCCCCTGCTCCTGCGCGCGCAGCATCGCCGCCGAGCGTCACGGAGGCGACGGACGCCACGCGCCGGTTGATCGCCGAACAGACTGCTCGGCCCCCCGCGATTTCCGAGGTGGACCAGGCGGGGCTGGCCCAGCTCGAGGAAGCGCCCCCGCCCTCGCCCCCTTCTGTGCCTGCGCCGGTGCTTGCCGAGGCGACAACGACACCCCCGTTGGCCGCTCGGGCCGCGCCGGCAAAGGCGGTCGCGCCGGACCCGTCGGAGGCCCTCGCCGCCGCCGCCAAGGCGCTCGCCGCCGCAGCGGAAGCGATGAAGGCGCCGGCCGGCGGCACGGAGCAGCAATAGCGCAGCGGCCGACGCTCGACGCGGGCAGGGCGCTCGGCTAACCGCGGGGGGTGACCGACGACCGCCTTCTTACGCCCGCTCGCCGTCCCGAGGACGTGGACGCGGCGCTCAGGCCCAAGAGCCTGGACGATTTCGTCGGCCAGAAGGCGGCACGCGAGAATCTGCGCGTTTTCATCGAGGCGGCGAAGGCTCGCGCGGAGGCGCTGGACCATGTGTTGTTCTTCGGCCCGCCCGGCCTCGGCAAGACGACGCTGGCGCAGATCATCGCGCGCGAGATGGGGGTGGGGTTCCGCGCCACCTCCGGCCCGGTGATCGCCAAATCGGGCGACCTGGCGGCGCTGTTGACCAACCTTGAGGACGGTGACGTGCTGTTCATCGATGAGATCCACCGGCTGCAACCGGCGGTCGAGGAGGTGCTGTACCCGGCGATGGAGGACCGCGCGCTCGACCTGATGATCGGCGAGGGACCGTCTGCGAGGTCGGTCAGGATCGACCTGCCCCGCTTCACCCTGGTCGGCGCGACGACGCGGCAGGGGCTGCTGACCACGCCGCTGCGCGATCGGTTCGGCATTCCCGTTCGGCTGCAATTCTACACGGTCGACGAGCTGGAGCGGGTGGTGACGCGGGCGGCGGGGCTGCTGGGCCTCGGCATCGCCGGCAACGGCGCGCAGGAGATCGCCCGCCGGTCGCGTGGTACGCCGCGCATCGCGGGACGGCTGCTGCGCCGGGTGCGTGATTTCGCCGATGTGGCGGGGGCGCCGGTGGTGGATCGCGAGGTGGCGGATCGGGCGCTCAACCGGCTGGAGGTCGATGCGCTGGGGCTCGACGCGATGGACCGGCGCTACCTCCACATGATCGCCGACGTGTATCGCGGCGGGCCGGTGGGGGTGGAAACGCTGGCGGCGGGCCTGTCGGAGCCGCGCGACACCATCGAGGAGGTGATCGAGCCCTATCTGATCCAGCTCGGCCTGGTCGCCCGCACCGCGCGCGGGCGGGTGCTGAATGCGGGCGGGTGGAAACATCTGGGGCTCAATCCGCCGGCCGGGTCGCAGGACGGGCTGTTCGACGGCTGACGGAAGGTAACCTACGTCAGACGCGGAACTTCCCGGCGAGCGATAAGCGTTGAAGTCTTGGAAGAAAGGCTCGCGCGTGCGGATCCATCATCTCAACTGCGGCACCGACTGCCCGATCGGCGGAGCGCTGTTCGACGGGCGCAGCCTGGGACCGCTCGGACGGGTCGTCTGCCATTGCCTGCTGATCGAGACGGACGCGCACGGGCTGGTGCTGGTCGACACCGGCTATGGCCTGAAGGACGTCGACCATCCGCACCGGCATCCCGCCCCGCGCATCACGCTGCCCTGGCGGGCCATGCTCAACATCCGGCTGCATGAGCGCGAGACGGCGATCCGGCAGGTCGAGGCGCTGGGCTACAAGGCGAGCGACGTGCGGCATGTCGTCGCCACCCATCTCGATTTCGACCATGCCGGCGGACTGGAGGATTTTCCGGACGCGACCGTTCACGTCCTCCAGCGCGAATATGACGACGCGCATGGCCGGCGTGATACGGTGGTGGCGCGCAATCGCTGGCGGCCGGCGCAGCTGAACGGCGTTAGCCGCTGGGCAACCTACGGGGCGCGGGGCGAGTCGTGGTTCGGCTTCGAGGCGGTGCGCGACCTGGACGGACTGCCGCCGGAAATACTGATGGTGCCGCTGCCCGGCCATACATGGGGCCATGCCGGCGTGGCGGTGCGGCGCGATGACGGGCGCTGGTTGCTCCATGCGGGCGACGCCTACTTCTATCGCGGCGAGATGAGGGCCGCTCAGCGGCACTGCACGCCGGGCCTGCGCGCCTATCAGCGTTTGATGGAGGTCGATGCGCGCAGCCGGCTGGATAACCAGGCGCGGCTGCGCGCCCTGTCGATCGAGAGTCGGGACGAGGTAACGGTGACCTGCACCCACGATCCCGTCGAGCTGGAGCGGTGTCAGGCCGGGCGTCCGCTCTGACCGGCTTGTCCCCCGCTCCAGAGCCGGTTCAGGCCATGGCCGGCTCGCGCGGTTCCCGCTCCTCCCGGGCCGGCGCTTCCTCGCGCACGAACGCCAGCAGCTCGGCGTTGACGAGGTCGGGATGGGTGCTGCACATGCCGTGCGGTAGGTCGGCGAAGCTCTTCAGCCGGCCGTTCCTGAGCAGCCTCGCCGACAACGGCCCCGCCGCCGCATAGGGCACGATCTGGTCGTCCTCGCTGTGGATGACGAGCACCGGCACCTCGATCGACCGCAGGTCGTCGGTGAAGTCGGTTTCGGAGAACGCCTTGATGCAGTCATACTGGGCCTTGACCCCGCCCATCATGCCCTGCCGCCACCAGTTGCGGATGATCCCCTCCGAAATCGTCGCGCCCGGCCTGTTGAAGCCGTAGAACGGCCCCGTCGCGACATCAAGAAACGCCTGGGCGCGATTGCCCGCCGTGGCCGCGCGATACCCGTCGAACGCCTCGATCGGCGTGCCGTTCGGATTGGCGTCGTTTTTCACCATGATCGGCGGCACGGCGGCGATGAGCACCGCCTTTGCCACCCGGCCGGGCTCGGCGCGGGCCACATAATGAGCGACCTCGCCGCCGCCGGTCGAGTGGCCGACATGGACGACGTCGCGCAGGTCGAGCGCGCAGACGAGTTCCGCCACGTCGGCGGCATAGCTGTCCATCTCGTTACCCGAATCGGTCTGGTCGGACCGGCCATGGCCGCGCCGGTCATGAGCGACGACCCGGTATCCTTCGCCCAGGAAGAACATCATCTGATTGTCCCAGTCGTCCGCGCTCAGCGGCCAGCCATGGTGGAACATGACGGCCGGCGCCGAGCGCGAGCCCCAGTCCTTGTAGAAGATCCGTGTGCCGTCCTTGGT
>CAKTFL010000225.1 GCA_934555855.1 uncultured Sphingomonas sp.
CTGACGGTGGATTTCCGGGACGGCATCGCGACGCTGGTCGAGACGGCGAGCGACGAGGGCCAGGAGTTGCGTCGCCAGACGGCGCGCAGTTCCGCCTCGGCGCGCGGCGTGCTGGGCAAGGCGTCGGAGGTGGCCGCGGCGGCGGAGCAGTCGGCGGTGGCGATGCGCGAGGCGGCGCAGACCGCGGCCGGGCTGATCCGCGCGATCGAGGATGCGCGCACCGAGGTGGAGGCGGCCGCCGGCATCTCGACCAGGGCCGCCGAACAGGCCGGCCAGGCGGTCGGCATGAGCGAGACGCTTTCCGACCATGCCCAGTCGATCGAATCGATCCTGGGCCTGATCCGCGACATTGCCGGCCAGACCAACCTGCTTGCCCTGAACGCCACCATCGAGGCGGCACGGGCGGGCGATGCCGGCCGCGGCTTCGCGGTGGTCGCCCAGGAGGTGAAGAGCCTCGCCAACCAGACCGCGCGCGCAACCGACGACATCGCCGCCAAGATCGCCGCGATCCAGTCCGCCACCCGATCGACGGTCGACACCAACGCCTCGATCAAGGCCACCGTCGCCGAGGTGCAGGAAAGCGCCAACCGCATCCGCTTCGCGATGGAGGCACAGGCCCAGACCGTGACCGCCATCACCGCCGCCGTCGACGAAACCGCGCTGGCGGCGGACTCCATGTCCAACACCATCGCCGCGATCCGCGAGGATACCGAGGCCGTGGCATCGGAGATCGACACCGTCGGCCAGGGCTTCGACCGGCTCGACGGCCGGCTCATCAACCTCAAGAACAGCGCCGGCGAGTTCGTCGCCAAGGTCGCTGCATAAACGCATGGGAGGCGGGGGCTGAACGAGGGATCGGGGGACGTGGCGTAACGACGTGGGAGCCTATAAGGCCCGCACGATGACCATTCTCCTTACCGGATCCAGCCGCGGCATCGGCGCCGCGATCCTGACGAGCCTGCGCGCCCGCGGCGCGGCCGTGATCGGCCACGGCACCCGCAGCGGCATTCCCGCCGACTTCGACGAGCCCGGCGCGCCGGCGGCGCTGTGGCGCGAGGCGCTGGACCAGGCGGGCGGCGCGATCGACGTGCTGGTCAACAATGCCGGCGTGTTCGAGGCCAATCCGCTGGACGGCGACGATGCGGAATGGCTGGCCGGATGGGAGCGGACCATGCGGGTCAACCTGACCGCGTCGGCCGAGCTGTGCCGGCTGGCGGTCAGGCACTGGCAGGAGCGCAAGGTGGGCGGCCGCATCGTCAATATCGCCAGCCGCGCCGCCTATCGCGGCGACAGCCCGGCGCACTGGCACTATGCCGCATCGAAGGCGGGCATGGTGGCGATGACCAAGACGATCGCGCGCGGCTATGCCCGAGACGGCATATTGGCCTTTGCGGTGTGCCCCGGATTTACCATGACCGGGATGGCCGAGGAGTATCTGGCGAGCCGCGGCGGCGACAAGCTGCTGGCCGACATACCGCTGGGCAAGGTCGCCGACCCCGAGGAGATCGCGTCGGTCGCCACCTATCTGGCGCTCGACGCGCCGCCATCGATGACCGGCGCGACCATCGACGTGAACGGAGCCAGCTATGTCCGCTAACTCTGAGAGCACAAAGCCCGATAGCTGGCGCGTCACCCTGCCTTGTACCCGCGCCGAGGCGGAGGCAATCGACGCGGCGTCGGACCTGGCCATCGACGCGGTACTGATGACCACCGAGGAGGTGGAGGACGATGTCGAGCGCTGGCGGCTGGACGCCTATATGGACGCGGAGCCCGATGCGGGCGTGCTGGCGGCGCTGAAGGCGCTGGTGCCGAGCGCGGCCGGCGTGGCGCCCGCGATCGAGCCGCTGACGGCCGAGGATTGGGTGGCGATGAGCCAAGCGGGGCTTGAGCCGATCCGCGAGGGCCGCTTCGTGGTCCATACCGACGCCTTTCCCGCCGACGCGCCGCAGGGCGGCCGCGCCTTTCGCATCAATGCGGGCCAGGCGTTCGGGACGGGGCATCATGGCACCACCGCCGGCTGTCTGGCGATGCTCGACCGGATGGCGGGGCGGTCGTTCGCCAATGTCGTGGACCTGGGCACGGGGACCGGCCTGCTCGCCTTCGCCGCGCGGGAGCTGTGGCCCGATGCGGCGGTGATGGCGACGGATATCGACCCGGTCGCGATCGAGGTGACGCGCGAGAATGCCGGACTGAACGGGATCGAACGCGTCGAGTTGATCGTCGCGGACGGGACCCGCGACCCGGCGATCGCTGTGCAGGCGCCGTTCGACCTGGTGGTGGCGAACATCCTGGCAGGGCCGCTGATCGCGATGGCGCCGGAGATCGCCGCCATCGCCGCGCCCGGCGCGACGGTGGTGTTGGCCGGGCTGCTGACCAAGCAGTTGGAGGACGTCGCCGCCGCCTATCGCTCCGCGGGGTGCCGGGTCGAGGAGACGGACGCGCGGGGCGACTGGACGGTGGTCAGGCTGAGCGCCGGGGTTGCGGACGCGAGCGGCGCAGCGCCGGCGGGCGATCGGGGAGCCTGGGCAACGGATAGCTGAGCCCGACAGATAAGACAGGCGAGGCGCTTCAGACCTTTGCGTTGGCGTAGGTCTGGGTGCCGCGAGTGATCACGTCATCTTCGGGCAGGAGGGTCGCGACGGGGATGTCGGGCAGTCGCTTCAGTTCCTCGTACAGCGGCGCGAAGTCGGTCTCGACGGTCAGGCGCAGCAGCTCGTCGAAGCTGGGGATGACGAAGTAATTCTGCTGGAAATCGTCGATCCGGTATTCGGTCCGCATCACGCGGGCGAGGTCGAGCATGATCCGGTTCGGGCTGGGATCGTCGAGCGCGAAGCGACTTTCGGCATGGCTCGACACGATGCCCGAGCCGTAGATGCGGAGCCCCTCCGGCTCCGCGATCAGCCCGAACTCGACGGTGTACCAGTAAAGCCGGCCGAGATATTTGAGCGCGTCGAGCCCGAGGGCGCGCTGACCGCCACGGCCATAAGCCTCAAGATAGTCTGCGAACACGGGGTCGGCGAGCATCGGCACATGCCCGAACACGTCGTGAAAGACGTCCGGTTCCTGAATGTAATCGAGCTGGTCGGGCCGCCGAATGAAATTGCCCGCGACGAAGCGGCGATTGGCCATGTGATCGAAAAAGACGTCGTCCGGCACCAGCCCCGGCACCGCCACCACCTGCCAGCCGGTCGCCTGCATCAGCCGTTCGGACAGCTCGGCAAAATCGGGGATGCCGGGACGCGACAGCTTCAGCACGTCGAGCCCGCGCAGATAGGCCTCCGACGCGCGGCCCGGCAGCAGCCGCACCTGGCGCGCGAACAGCGTGTCCCAGGTGGCGTGCTCCTCGGCCGTGTAATGCGACCAGTCCTGCGCCACCGTCCAGTCGGTCGCGGCGCCCGGCGGGGGTGAGTCGAGAACGTGCGTTTCCTGTGCCATTCGCTTGGTTTAGCATGACGCGATGCGGTCACGAAATGCACTCGCCCGGAGGGGAATGCGGGCGGCTGGACGCGTCGCGGCGGGAACGGGCGCGATCATCTACGCCTATGCGGCGGCCGGGCTGGTCGGCGGGTCGCTGCCCGCCCATGCGGGATGGCGGCCGCCGGCGCGAGGAGTGACGGTCTATCTGGAAGACAATGGCATCCACACCGACCTGGTGCTGCCGAAGCAGGTGGCGGGGATGGGCCCGGACACCGACCTGCACGCGCTGGCTCCCGCCCGCGACCTGGCCGATCCGCGTTTCGCCGGCCATCGCTGGCTGGCGGTCGGCTGGGGCGAGGCGGCGTTCTTTCTCGACACGCCGACCTGGACGGATGTGAGGCCGGGCACGGTGCTGCGCGCCGCGATCGGCAGCGACCGGACGCTGGTGCATGTCGAACATGTCGCCGAGCCGAGCCCCGCGGCGGACGGCAGCGTGCGAAAGCTGGTGCTGCGGCCGGAGGAATATCGGCGGCTGGTCCGCTTCGTCCGCGCCAGCGTCCGGCCCGGCGGTCGCGTTCATCGCGGCTATGATCGCTACGATGCCTTTTACGAGGCGACGGGGCGCTATGACGCGCTGGACACCTGCAACGCCTGGACCGGGCGCGCCCTGCGCGCGGCGGGAGTCAGGGTCGGGCGCTGGACACCCTTTCCCGTCACGGTGATGGGTTGGTTCCCGGTCGGCCAGCCGGAGCCGCGTCAGGAGCCGGCGCGATAGCCCTCATAGCGGCGGCACTGCTCGTCGTCCGGGTTCTTGCGGCAGTGCTTTTCGAAGTCGCGGCGGTCGCGGCCTTCCTTGGCCTCCTGCTTCCGCATCTTGCGGCCATAATTGCGGTCGGCCTCCTCCTGGCTGGTGGTGCTCCAGTCAACCACCTGGCCAGCGGCCTTGAACGGCGCCTTGACCACGCCGACCGCGGTGCTGACGCAACCGCCTGTCAGGGGAAGCAGGATCAGGGCGACGGCAAGGGGGATACGCATGGGCTCAGGGATCCTTGTGGCGGAGCGCGGTAGCGCCCCTTAGCGGAAAGTCGGTGAAGAATCCGTCGATTCCAAGGCGCAGGGCGGAGATGATCTCGCCCTCCAGATCACCCGCCGCTCCCGGCGCGTCGCCCCGGCGGAAACGCGGCGGCAGGAAGCTGTTCTCCGCACGATAGGTCCAGGGG
>CAKTFL010000226.1 GCA_934555855.1 uncultured Sphingomonas sp.
CGTCCATCTCGGCATGGCGACCCAGACCGATGCGGGGCTCACGGTGCCGGTGATCCGCGACGCGCAGGACAGGAACGTCTGGCAGCTCGCGACCGAGATCGGCCGGCTGGCCGAGGCGGCGCGTGCGAACAGGCTGAGGCCCGACGAGATGGGCGGGGGCACGATCACCGTGACCTCGCTGGGGCCGCTCGGCGGCATCGCGACCACGCCCGTCATCAACCGGCCCGAAGTCGCGATCATTGGCCCGAACAAGATTGTCGTGCGACCGGTGTTCACGGGCAAGGGCGACGAAATTCGCCGGGCTAGGCTGATGAACATGTCGATCAGCTGCGACCACCGCGTGGTCGATGGCTGGGACGCGGCCAGTTATGTCCAGGCGCTTCGCAAGCTGTTGGAGACGCCGGTGCTGCTCTTCGCCGACTGATCGGGAACAGGCCGGCGCCGCTACCGTTCAGCTATGCTGAAACCGGCTCAGAGGCCGCTCGGCACGTTTCATTGAAGCTTAAGTAATAGAGAATACTAACAAATCCCGGTGATTGTAAGGATCGGGATCGCTTCTTGTTAACGCTGCAGAACATCGTCCTCGAGATGATCGCGACCGGCGAAAGCCTGAGCGCCGTTGCCGAGCGCCTCTGCCTGGAGGCCGAAAGGCTGGCCCCCGGTGCCCTGTGTTCCGTCCTTACCGTGGATCGCGGCGATGTCCTCCACCCGCTGGCCGCCCCCAGCCTGCCGCAGCACTATTCGGACGCGCTGGACGGCATCGTCGCGGGACCCGATATCGGGTCCTGCGGGTCGGCCGCCTATCTGGGCGAGGCGGTGGCGGTCGAGAACATCGCGACCGATCCGCGCTGGACGGCGTTCAGGCATCTCGCGCTGCCACTGGGACTGCGCGCCTGCTGGTCGACGCCGGTCCGGGATCGCCGGGGCAGGGTGATCGCCACCTTCGCCTTTTACTACCGCGAATGCCGCGGGCCGTCGTCGATAGAACGGGAGATCGTCGCCGCCTGCACGCACCTGTGCGCCATCGCGATCGAGCATGAGGCGTGGCGGGAGGATCATGAACGCAGGGCCTTTGCGGACGCGCTGACCGGCCTGCCGAACCGGGCGGCGTTCGACGCGGTCCTGTCGCGGCTGAGCTGCGACGTGCCCGGCAGCTGGGCGCTGCTGATCGTCGACTTGGACAATCTTAAGACCGTCAACGACACGTTCGGTCATCAGGCCGGCGACGCCCTGCTTCGGGCGGTGGCGGGGCTGCTGAAGCCGGTCGCCGCGCCCGATCGCATGTTCCGGCTGGGCGGCGACGAGTTCGCGATCCTGGTCCAGGCACCTGCCGCCCTGGCGGATCTGGACGCCTTTGCCGACCGGCTGCTCGCTGAACTCGACCGTCCGGCCGAGTGCGACGGCCATCTGATCGTGCCGCGCGCGACGATCGGCGGCGCAGTTACCTCGGAAGGCGATCGCAGGGCCGACAAGGTCCGGCAGAACGCCGACTTCGCCCTCTATCATGCCAAGGAAACGGGGCGTGGGGGCTTTGTCCGGTACTGGAGCGGCATCGGCAGCCGCATCACCCGGCGGCTGGACGCGATCCGGAACGTCGATGCGGCTTTGCGCGAGGATCGGATCGATGCCTTCTACCAGCCAATCTTTCGGTTGGACACGCGCGAGATCGTCGGGTTCGAGGCGCTTTGCCGCATTCGCATGGACGACGTCCTCCTGCCGGCCCAGTCGTTTCACGACGCCACCACGGACATTCACATCGCCACGGCGCTGACCGAGCGGATGATGTCGATCGTTGCCCGGGACGTGCGACGGTGGCTGGAGATCGGCATTCCCTTCCAGCATGTCGGCATCAACATATCGTCGGCGGACTTCCATGGCGGCAAGCTGTGCCAGCAGCTCAAGACGACGTTTGGGCGCGAACAGGTGCCGCTCAGCCATGTCATTCTGGAGGTCACCGAAAGCGTCTATATGGGCCGTGCCGACCAGCTGGTGGCGACCGCGATCCAGGCGATCCGGTCGGCGGGGCTCAGGGTCGCGCTGGACGATTTCGGGACGGGATATGCATCACTGACCCATCTGCTCAGCGTGCCGGTGGACCTAATCAAGATCGACAAGTGCTTCATCGACCGGATGGTGGACAGGAACGGTCGGTCGATCGTCGAGGGGCTGCTGCATATCGCCCGCAATCTCGACCTGAAGGTGGTGGCGGAGGGCGTGGAGCGCGAAGACCAGGCCGGGGGGCTATGGGGAATCGGCTGCGCGCTGGGTCAGGGCTATCTGTTCTCGCCCGCGGTGGACCGCGACCATGCGACCGCGCTCCTGCACGCCCATGCCCAACAGCAGCGGCTGGCGGGGTGAATGGCCGGTGGCCGATTGGAAAGACGTGCCCTTTGTGCTCCCGCATGGGCGAGAGCATCGCTTCCTCCGCACAGGGGTGAGCCGGAACGAGTTTCCCGGGACAAGGCTTCCACCCCGGCGAAGGCCGGGGGCAAGTCGCGGGCGGCCCGATGCTGGACCCCGGCCTTCGCCGGGGTGGACGGCTAGGTGTTTGATCCCGGCAGGTTGAAGCAATCGGATTGATCAATCATCGGGGGGTTAAGAGGCGCGATTGGTTCAGCTTGGATGGATCAAGCTGTAGAAGCTGGTCAATCCTGCGCCGTGTGGCGTTCCCGGCATCGCCCTGGAGCTCGCCAACCTGCGACTTTCCGAACGGCTCTCAGCGCAGCAGCACCAGCTCCTCCGCCATGCTCGGATGCAGCGCGACCGTTGCGTCGAACTGCGCCTTGGTCAGCCCCGCCTTGACCGCGATCGCCGCCGCCTGAAGGATTTCGGGGGCGTCGGGGCCGATCATGTGGATGCCGACCACGCGGTCCGTCTCGCCGTCGCAGACCATCTTGTACAACGCGCGCTCCTGTCGGCCGGCGAGCACGTTCTTCATCGGGCGGAAATCCGATGAATAGACCCGCACCGAGCCCAGCTTCTGCTTGGCCTGGCTTTCGGTCAGCCCGACCCCGGCGAGCGGAGGGTGGCTGAACACCGCGCTGGGGATGCAGTCGTAGTCGACCCGCGTCGGCTTGTTGCCGTACATGGTGTCGGCGAACGCCTGCCCTTCGCGGATCGCCACGGGGGTCAGCTGTACACGGTTGGTGACGTCGCCGACCGCGTAGATCGAGGGGCAGGAGGAGCGATGGTCCTCGTTCACGCGGATCGCGCCCTTGTCGTCCAGCTCGACCCCGGCGCTTTCCAGCCCCAGGCCCTTCGTGTTGGGCACGCGGCCGGTCGCGAACAGCACCATGTCCACCGTGGCCGGTTCGTGCCCGCTCATGTGAACGGTCAGGCAGCCGTCGTCCCCGCGCACGATCTTCTCGAAGTTGGCGTCGAAGCGGAACTCGATCCCCTTCATCATCGAGATCTGGAGCAGCCGGTCGCGGATCTGGAGGTCATAGCCGCGCAGGATGTCCTGGCTCCGGTTCATCAGAATGACGTGCGCGCCCAACTGGTGGAAGATGCCCGCGAACTCGTTGGCGATATAGCCGGCGCCTGCGATCAGGATTCGCTTGGGGATCGCGTCGATATGGAACGCCTCGTTGGAGGTGATGCCATGCTCCTTGCCCTCAGTGTCGGGCACATGCGGGTGCGCGCCGACCGCGACCAAGATCGTTTCCGCGGTCACCTTGCGGCCATCGGACAGAAGCAGCGCGTGCGGGCCGGTGATCTCTGCGCGGGCATTGATGATCTCGACGCCGTGGCTGGTCAGCGTCTGGGTATAGGCGCCGTTGATCCGGTCGACCTCCGCTAGGACATTGTCCCGCAGCGTCGGCCAGGAAAAGTCGCACGGCTCCGGCACGTTCCAGCCGAACTTCTTGGCATCGCGCAGGTCTTCCGCAAAGTGCGCGCCGTAGACAAGCAGCTTCTTGGGCACGCAGCCGCGGATGACGCAGGTGCCGCCGACGCGATATTCCTCTGCCACGGCAACCCTGGCGCCATGCGCCGCGGAGACGCGCGCGGCGCGGGTCCCGCCGGACCCCGCGCCGATGACGAACAGGTCGTAGTCGTAATTATCGTCGGCCATGTGTGCTTCGCTTGCTGTGCTTGGGTGAAATGGGCGGATCAGCCGAAAGCGCGGCGGATCAGGTCGGTCGTGGACGGGTCGAAGTCGCCGCCGCCCTTTTCAGCCGCCTTGGCCATTTCCTTGCCCAGCTCGACGCCGAACTGGTCAAAGGAGTTGATGCCGAGCAGCACGCCCGCCACGAACACCCGGTGCTCGTAAAAGGCGATCAGCGCGCCGAGCGTGCGTGCGTCGAGGTCGTCGAGCAGCAACGTGGAGGACGGCCGGTCGCCCGGATAGGAGCGGGCGGGATCGTCCGCCTGCTTGCCCTTCATCAGCGCCGCCCCCTGTGCGAAGGCGTTGTTGAGCAGCGCGCGGTGATGCTCCGGTGCCAGCGTGTCGCCCGCCTCGATCACCGCGACGAACTCGACCGGGACGAGGTGCGTGCCCTGGTGGAGCAGCTGGAACACCGCGTGCTGCGCGTCGGTGCCGACCCCGCCCCAGGTGATCGCCGCGGTCGGGCGGCCGACGGGCTGGCCATCGACGGTCACGCCCTTGCCGTTCGACTCCATCTCCAGC
>CAKTFL010000227.1 GCA_934555855.1 uncultured Sphingomonas sp.
CAAGTACCTGACCGGCCAAGAGGCGCCGGTGACGAGCATCACCTTCGAATATCCCTCCGCGGAGGGCGATCCCTATTATCCGATCCCCCGGCCCGAGAACCAGGACCTGTTCAAGCGCTACGAAGCGATGGCCGATGCCGAGGACAACGTGCTGTTCGTCGGCCGTCTCGCCACCTATCGCTATTACAACATGGATCAGGTGGCGGCGCAGGCGCTGATGACCTTCCGCCGCAACTTCGGCGACCAGACCGAGGCACCCCATGCCGGCTAGTCCCGTCCGCCGCATCGCCGGGGCGGTCCGCCGTCGCGCCGCACCGCTCCGCTACCGGCTCGCCAGCCTGCGCGCGGCCGCGGCGGGGCTGGCGGGCGGCCCCGGCCCTGTCCGCATCCTGATCGTCAGCGACGGCCAGGTCTACACCAGCGAGCAGCAGTTCGCCCCCCTGGTCCGCCACGCCGCCGCCCTGGGCGTGGTGATCCGCTTCATGGATGCGGAAGCCGCCGCCCGCCTGCCCGCCCCCGCCTTTGCCCGCTATGCGATCGTCGGGCTGAAGTTCTCCTTTCGCGCCGATCGCGCCGCCTCGCTCGCGCTCGCCCGCCGGATCAGGAGCGGGATCGACGGCACCGCGACGCGGCTGTTCCACTTCGACGGCGACGACGACCTCAACGTCCTGCGAGCCGACCTGCTCGCGTTGACCGATGTGTACGTGAAGAAGCACGCCTATCGCGACCGCGCCGACTACGGCGTCGCGCGGATCGGCAAGAGCAACCTCACCGACCTCGTCGCGCGCGAGCATGGCCGCTCCTTCGCCGACAACGAGATCCCCGAAACGCCGCCGCTCGATCCAATGCTGGCAGGCCGCATCACCGTCGGCTGGAACATCGGCCTGGACGACAAGATCGCCGACCTCGCCCGGCGGATGCTCCCTCCCTCGCCCGATCCGCGTCCCGTGGACGTGTGCAGCCGCGCTGTCGCCGCGCCCGAGCTGTGGATACACCCGCTGCGCGATCCCGTCGCGCGGATGCTGGAGGGGATGGCCGACCGTTTCACCGTGCTGGTGCCGCGCAACCGCGTGGGGCCGGACGAATATTACGCCGAGATGCAGCGCAGCACCATCTGCGTCAGCCCGTTCGGTTACGGCGAGATCTGCTGGCGCGATTTCGAGGCGATCCTGTGCGGGTGCCTGCTGGTCAAGCCCGACATGGGTCATGTCGAAACCGCGCCCGACATCTTCGTCCCCGGCGTCACCTATGCGCCCGTCCGCTGGGACTATGCCGACCTGCCGGACGTCTGCGCCCGCTACCTCGCCGATCACGAGGAGCGCCGGCGGATCGTCGCGCGCGCCCATGCCGTGGTCGCCGAGAGCCTGACCGCCGGCTGGTTCGTGGAGCGGATGCGCGGCCTGATCGCCTGAGGCAGGCTCAGAACGCGTTGCGGTGGACCACCACCTTGGCGGTCGCGAACAGGATGCCGACGTCCCGCCACAGGGTCCAGCTTTCGAAATACTCGAGGTCGGACTGGAGCCGCTTGACGAGGTCGTCGCGTTGCAGGGTCGCGCCGCGGAAGCCGCGCACCTGCGCCAGGCCGGTGATGCCGGGCTTCAGCGCGTGGCGGTGCCAGTAGCGCTGGTCCACGTCCCAGAACAGCTCCAGCCCCGCCAGCGACCCCAGCGCGTGCGGGCGCGGGCCGACCAGACTCATGTCGCTGCCAAGGACGTTGAACAGCTGCGGCAGTTCGTCGAGGCTCGTGGCACGGATGAAGCGGCCGACGCGGGTCACACGGGCATCGTCGCGGCGGGTCGATGTGTTGCCGTCCGCATCGCAGTCGCGCACGTGCATCGAGCGGAACTTGAAGAGCTTGAACAACCGGTTGCCGCGACCCAGCCGCTGCTGGGTGAACAGCACCGGGCCGGGGCTGTCCAGCTTGATCGCGATCGCCACCAGCAGCAGCAACGGCGTCAGCAGCACGATTGCGGGCACCGTGATCGCCAGATCCACCACCCGCTTCTGCAACCGGGCGCGGATGTCGAGCACGCCCGCCGACACCTGCAACGTCGCCCGGTCGTGGAAGCGGCCGATCTTGGACCCGCCCAGCGAATCGAATTCGGGCATCAGCACATGCGCGGTGACGTCCGTGCCCTTCAGCAGGTGCGCCCAGCGTTCGCGATGCTCGGGCGCGCAGGCCACCAGCACGAAATCGGCGCCGCGCACCACCTGCCCCAGCCGGTTCAGCATCATCGGGTCGCGCGGGTCCGGGCGCAGCCCCGCCGCATCGGCATCGACCACGTCCGCCCCCGGCGGCACGACGATGGGATAACGGTCGATGATGATGAGCTGGCTGAGCAGCCCATGCCGCCAGTTGCGCACTCGCCGGTGCATCGCCCACCGCCCCACCACCAGCGCGACCACCGTCATCGCCAGCCCCGTGCCGAAGACGAGGCGCGAGAAATCCTCGGACGACTGGACGGTGAAGGCGACCAGCAGCACCATCAGCGCCGCCTGCACCGCCGCCAGGATCGCCCGGCCCAACCCGAACTTCCAGTCGGCCAGCGCCTGATAGCCATAGGCGCCGTTGTTGATCGCGAACAGCAGCGTCACCGGCCCCATCAGCAGGCCGAGCGTCAGGCCGTTGCCGATCGGAGCGGTAGGGCGGAGCAGGCCGGCCACCCCGAAAGAGACGAACAGCGCCGTGAGATCGGCAACGCCCAGCCCCACGTAATAGCGGTAACGGATCGCCTGACGCGCCGACAGAGACTTGGGCACGGCCACGTCGAGCCGTTCGGCATCACCAGGCGACGACATGAAGGTCATTCGGTGCGCCGTCCCCCCGCACGCAACTAGGCGCCTCTTCGCGCCGACGATACGGCTGTGCAGGCGCCCATGCACGATTGCAACAACCCTGAAGCGCTCGGCGCATAGCAGGCCGTGCCAGGGATGAACAGGCGGGACAGGCACGCCCCCGCCAGCGCGCGGCCGAGCGGTTCGCCAGCCGGTTCCGCGCCGCGACGCGAGTGCCCGGTGAGCCGGTTGCCGCGTGAAGTTCACGAAGTGGAGGCGGAAACGCGCTTTTCGCCGCGAAGCGTCGGTGAAGCGCCGGATATGCGCCGCCGAGGCGCCACCGACGCGCCGCCGACGCGCCGGCTGGGCCACACGCGCGCGCCGCCGACGCGCCACCATCGCGCCACCATCGCGCCGTCCATGCGCCGCCGCCGCGCCACCGATGCGACATGCACGCCCCGCCCGCGCGCCGCTCTCCAACGCTGCGACCAGGACGCGCAGGCGACGGATGACTCGTTGCAATGCCGCAAGGCAGGGGCGAAATGGGATGTTGGTCACGGAACCGATCAAGCAGGATGCGCCATTGTAGGACAGCCCTGCGGGGAGATTCGGGGTGCAAGCGGCCAGGGCCGGCGACCCTGAACGATTGGCTTCCGACCGATGCGCATCCCCGCCACCCCGCGACCGCATGTGCACCGCACGCCCCGGACGCGGCCGGATGCCGGCCGTCCGCCTGACCGAGATTCGCCAAGAGGCGCGAGGATGGAGCGATACCGAAACGTGGTGACTGAAGAGCAACGTCGCAGCGGACGGACAAACGGCGCCGCCGCTATCGATGACGGTGGTATACGCTGACCGGAAACCGCTTTAGATCAGGAAAAGCACCGCCGCCGCGATCCCGGCATAGCCCGCGAGCAGCGCTCCATAGCCCGCCCCTACCGACAGCCGCCGGACGAGCCGCTCCGCCGACCGATCAGACGAGCCATGGCGCAGGTCGGCTACCGGCGCGGAAAGGCGCTGAGCGATTTCGGTCTGGAGCCGCGCGACCTGCCCGCCCGCATCGTAGCCGGCGGCACCGGCCAGCGGATCGGCCGGCAGATCGTGGAGCGGGCGGGCACGGCTGACTTGACCCATATGCAGGCCTCCTGATCGCCTGCATGTGACCGTAATCGGTTGCCAGCCGGTTAACGGGCGCCTCGGCTCAGCCCGCGACGGACGCGGGGGCGGCGGGGGCGGCTTTGAGAGTTTCTTCGGGGGCGGGGCCCGCAGCCAGGGCCGGCGCGTGCGCAAGGGCTCCAACCTGCGCATCAAGCTCAAGCTCGACCTGGAGGAAGTAGCCAACGGCGTCGAGAAGAAAATCAAGGTGAAGCGCTACACCGCCTGCAACACCTGCTCGGGTACCGGCGCCAAAAACGGCACGGAGCAGCGCGACTGCGCCACTTGCCAGGGCCAGGGCCAGGTAAAGCGCGTGGTGCAGACCATGCTTGGCCAGATGGTCAGCTCCTCGACCTGCCCCACCTGCCACGGCGAGGGCAAAGTGGTGACCAGCAAGTGCGAGGTATGCCACGGCGAAGGCCGGCAACTGACCGAGGAAATCATTCCGATCAACATTCCTGCCGGCGTGGCCGAGGGCATGCAGTTGTCGATGTCGGGCAAGGGCAACTTCCCCGAGCGCGGCGGCGTGCCCGGCGACCTGCTCATTCAGATCGAGGAAGAGCCGCACGAGCTACTCAAGCGCGACGGCAACAACGTGGTGCTCGACCAGTACATTTCCATCGTCGACGCCGCCCTGGGGGCCTCACTGGAAGTACCCACCATCGAGGGCAAGGTGAAGGTGAAA
>CAKTFL010000228.1 GCA_934555855.1 uncultured Sphingomonas sp.
GCGGATCGCGGCGAATTCTTCCTCCACCTGACGGCGATATTCGTCCGGGCCGATCTCGTGCAGCAGGATCTTGATCCGCGCCTTGTAGATGTTGTCGCGCCGGCCGTAGCGATTGTAGACGCGCAGGCACGCCTCCAGATAGCTCATCAGGTCGTCGGCGGTGACGAAGTCACGGATCTCGGACGCGATCATCGGCGTGCGACCCATGCCGCCGCCGACGAAGATGCGGGCGCCCAGCACGCCGTCGTGCTCCACCAGCTGGATGCCAATATCGTGCAACCGCATCGCCGCGCGGTCCTCGTCGGCGGCGATTACCGCAATCTTGAACTTGCGGGGCAGGTAGCTGAATTCGGGGTGGAAGGTCGACCATTGCCGGATCAGCTCGGCCCAGGGGCGCGGGTCGGCCACCTCGTCCGCGGCGGCGCCGGCGAACTGGTCGGAGCTGATGTTGCGGATGCAGTTGCCGCTGGTCTGGATGGCGTGCATCTCGACCGTTGCCAGCTCGGCGAGAATGTCGGGCGCGTCCGACAGCTTGATCCAGTTGTACTGGATGTTCTGACGCGTGGTGAAGTGTCCGTAGCCACGGTCGTACTTGCGCGCGACATGGGCCAGCATCCGCATCTGGCGTCCGTCGAGCGTGCCATAAGGCACCGCGATACGCAGCATGTACGCGTGGAGCTGGAGATAAAGGCCGTTCATCAGCCTGAGCGGCTTGAACTGGTCCTCCGTGATCTGGCCGGCGAGGCGACGTTCCACCTGGTCGCGGAATTCGTCGACGCGGGCGTCGACGATGGATTGGTCATATTGGTCGTAGCGGTACATGCTTTATCTCGGAGTCCGTTTGTGCTTCCGCGACGGCGGGAGCCCAGACCGGGTACCCGCCTTCGCGGGGACACGTGAAAGGGGGCGGATCATATTACCCAGCTGCCGGCGTCTGGATCGGCCGGCCTGAGCGTCAGGTCCGCGCGGACGGTGGGGCCGAGCGCGCGGATGCGATCCTTGATATGGGCGGGGCGGGGGCCGTCGGGGGTTGCCGTGGCGTCGATCACATAGGGGCCGTTGACGCGCCGCGCGCCCTCTTCGGCATGGGCGATGGCCTCACCGTCGACGCCGACGTCCCCCGCATGCTCGACATGACGTGACCAGCCAGAGCCGGTCCACCAGATGACGTCGCCCGTGGGAAGGTCGCTGCCGGTCAGTATCTTCATGCCGTCAGCCCTTCGGCGACCCGCGCCCAGCACGCAAGCCTGTCCTGGGCGTCGGACAGGGTCACGACCTCTCCGACCACGATGATTGCCGGGCTCTTCACCTGCTCGCGCGTCACCATGGGGCCGAGATCCGCGAGCAGGGTGCGAAGCGCGCGATGACCCTCCAGCGTGCCGCGCTCCAGCACGGCCACGGGCATGTCGGGGGCGACACCGTCGGCCATCAGCTTGTCCGCGATATCGCTCGCGGTCGCCACGCCCATATAGATTACGAGGGTGCGGCCCTGGCCGGCGAGCCCGGACCAGTCCTGTTCCGACAATCCCTTGCACTGTCCCGCGACGAAGGACACGGCCGAGCTGTGGTCGCGATGGGTGAGGGGCAGCATCGCCTCCGCGGCGCAGCCGAGCGCCGCGGACACGCCGGGGATCACCTCGACGGGCAGGCCCGCAGCGCGCACCGCCTCCACTTCCTCGCCGCCTCGCCCGAAGATGAACGGGTCGCCGCCCTTCAGCCGGATGACGATCGCCCCCGTCTTCACATGCGCGACGATCAGCGCGTTGATCGCCTCCTGCGGCAGGGTATGCCGTGCGCGGGTCTTCGCGACGGAGATGCGCTGCGCCGAGGCGGGCGCGAGGTCGAGGACGCGCGGATCGATCAGCCCGTCATGGACGACCACGTCGGCGGTCTTCAGCGCTTCCACCGCGCGCACCGTGAGAAGGCCGGGATCGCCCGGACCGGCACCGACCAGGATCACGCGACCGCGCTGGGTGGGATCGAGCAGACTTGTCATGACCAGCCAGATGGGCCGGCAGCGCGGCGGCGGCAACCGAATGCTGCTTGGGGGCGGGGTAGCGAAGCTTTGGCGTCGAGGGACTTGTCTGGAAACTTGCGGAAGGGCAAGTTTCAGGGCCGGCCCCGCAAACGGGCCCCGCGCTCTCAGAACGACCCTTACCCGTCCCTCAACCCCACGCCGATCGAGGCGCGGGCCGCGTCCGCTTCGTTCGAGACCACCGGATAGGCGCAGTAATCGGCGGCATAATAGGCGCTCGGTCGGTGATTGCCCGACCAGCCGATCCCCCCGAACGGCGCGCTGGACGAGGCGCCGTTGGTCGGGCGGTTCCAGTTGACGATCCCCGCCCGGATATTGGCCCAGAACCGATCGTAGAGCGCGGGCGTCTGGCTGATCAGCGAGGCCGACAAGCCGTAGCGGGTGTTGTTCGCCTCCGCGACCGCCGCGTCGAAATCGTCGGTGCGGAACACTTGCAGGATCGGACCGAACAGCTCCACGTCCGGCCGTTCGGCCATGTGGGTCGTGTCGATCATCGCGGGGGTCAGGAAGGGGCGGCCCTCCACCGGGCGCTCGGGATGGCGGAGCGGTCGCCCGCCCTGCATCATCAGCGCCAGAAAGCTTTCGGTCAGCTGGTCGGCGGTGTCGTTGTCGATCACCGGGCCCATGAACGGCGCCGGGTCACCATGCGGCTCGCCGACGATCAGGCGGCCGGTCAGGGTGCAGATCGCGTCGATCAGCTGGTCCGCGAGCCGGTTTTCCACGATCAGCCGCCGTGCTGCCGTGCAGCGCTGGCCGGCGGTGGTGAAGGCCGATTGGACGACGAGGATCGCGGCGGCCTGGACGTCGGGCGTATCCCAGACCAGGATCGGGTTGTTGCCGCCCATCTCCAGTGCCAGGATCTTCTCCGGCCGGTCCGCGAACAATCGGTTGAGCGACAGCCCGGTGCGTGCGGAGCCCGTGAACAGCAGGCCGTCGATGCCGCGATGCGCCGCGAGCGCCCGCCCCTCGTCCGGCCCGCCGAGCGCCAGGCGGATGCAGTCTTCCGGCACCCCAACCGCGCGATAGCATTCGACCAGAAACTCGCCGGTCGCGGGAGTCTTCTCGGACGGCTTGAACACCACGGCATTGCCCGCGATCAGGGCGGGAACGATGTGCCCGTTGGGCAGATGGGCGGGGAAGTTGTAGGGGCCGAGCACGGCCAGCACGCCATGCGGCTTGTGCCGGAGCGCCATACGGCTGCCCATCGGGGAGTCGAGGCGGCGCTGCGCCGTGCGGTCGGCATAGGCGGACACGGAAATGTCGACCTTGGCGATGACGCTGTCCACCTCGGTGCGCGCCTCCCACAGGGGCTTGCCGGTTTCGCGGGCGATCAGATCGGCAAAGGGCTCGTGCCGCTGGCGTACGACATTGGCGAAGCGGCGCAGCGTTTCGATGCGAAAGGTCAGCGGACGGGCCGCCCAGCTCGCCCAGCCCGAACGCGCCGCCGCGACCTCCGCGTCGATGTCGCTTGCCCGGCCGCGCCACAATACCGCGCCGGTCGCGGGTTCATGCGAGATGAGATCAGTCAACCGCCACCTTTCCGTTTCACCGCCGGGTTAGAATAATGGGCGGCCGTTCGGCAAGCAGGGGCCTCACGCGAGCAGGGAAGAGTGGCTCAGGCCAGTGCCGCGCCCATGGCGCGAATCGCGGCGACCTTGGCGTGTAAAGCGGACCAGTCGTCCGCTTCCGCGATTCGCGCCCAGATCGCCTCCACCTCGTCGATGAGCATCGAGCATGGCTCGCCGGCCCAATAGGCGCCGCTGCGGTCCTTGCGCGGTTTGTAGCCGGCCAGCGCCGCCCGCATCTCGGCCCAGGGCTCGCCGTAGCTGGCGGGCAGGACGCCCCCGAAGGCGTCGAAGAACGTTCGGTCCAGCGGCGCGGCTGTGGAGTGCAAAGCCCGCTCCCAGGCGCGGACCAGCTCGCGGTCGGCCTGTGTCCCGCGCGGCTCCACGCCCAGCCGCCAGAGCAGCGCCTCGGTCAGTGCGGCCTGGAACCGGGCGCCGAAGCCTTCCAGCAGCGCGATCAGCGGGTCGCTGTCGGCGATCAGGCGCAGGGAGGCGGCGAGCTGCATAACGTCCCAATGGATCGCCTCCGGCTGGCGGCCGAAAGCGTACAGGCCAGCATGGTCGAAATAGGCGGCGGTGAAGGCCGGGTCCCAGGTCGGGGCGAAGCGCCAGGGGCCATAATCGAAGCTTTCGCCGGTGACGTTGATGTTGTCCGAGTTCAGGACGCCGTGGACGAATCCCGCCGCCATGTAGCGGGAGGCCAGCGTCGCGGTGCGGCCGACCACCAGGTCGAGCAGGCGAACAGGATCGCTGCCCGGCTCGCCGTAAAGCTCCGCCAGCACATAGGCGACGAGGCGGCGCATGGCGTCCTCGTCGCTCAGATAGGCGAGCCGCTGGAAAGTGCCGATGCGGACATGGCCATGGCTCAGCCGGACCAGCACCGCGGAACGGGTTGGCGACGGCTCGTCGCCTCGGTCGAGCGCTTCTCCCGTCTCGATCAGCGAGAAGGTCCGCGAAGTGGGGA
>CAKTFL010000229.1 GCA_934555855.1 uncultured Sphingomonas sp.
GCTGGGTAGCGCAGTGGAAAGAGATGATCACTGATCCCGATCAGAAGATCGGGCGGCCTCGCCAGCTCTACACGGGCCCGACGCAGCGCAGCTACCTCCCGGTCGGGGAGCGCTGACACCACATGCTCCGGCCGATCCTCCTTCTCCTCGGCGTGGTGCTCACGCTGATCGGGCTGCTGTGGATCGGCCAGGGATTGGGTTATATACACTGGCCTGAGTCGAGCTTCATGCTCGACCGGACGGTGTGGGCGGATCGCGGCGCCTTCACCGCCGTGTTCGGCCTCGTGCTGGTCCTGTTGGCGCGGCGCCTGCCCCGCCGGTAATCCGGCTAATCGGCGGGAAGCGCGAGGGTGAAGCGGGCGCCCTCGCCAGGCTCGCTGTCCAGCAGCAGGTCTCCCCCCATCGCCCGAGCCAGACGCCGGGATATGTACAGGCCAAGGCCGCTGCCGCCCGGTTCGGCCGGATCGACCCGCTCGAACTTCCCGAACACACGCTCGGCATCTTCGGGCGCGATGCCCTTGCCCGTGTCAGCGACCGTGACCGTTCGCATCGTCGTCATTTCGTCCAGGCTGAACGTCACCCGCGATCCCCGAGGCGCGTAGCGGACGGCATTTCCGATCACATTGACCAGTATCTGCAGGACGCGGCGGAAATCTCCTCGGGCCGGGGCTGTCGCGGCAGTGTCCGGTCGATCCACGACGACGCCCGCGTCCTGGGCGCGTACGGACAGCAGGCCGGCTGCTCGACGCGCCAGGTCGGCCAAGTCAATCGACTCCGCCTCCAGTGTGAAATCCGGACCCTCGATCGCCTGAAGGTCGACCAGATCGTCGACCAGCGCCAGCAGGTGCCGCCCCGCACCGGCAATGTCGGCGGCGTAATCGGCGTAATCGCGCGCGATCGGCCCTTCCGCTCCAGCACTGATGCTGTCCGCATGGGCAACGATCCTGGTGAGCGGCCGGCGGAGCGCCTGGTCCAGCCCCTGCGTGAACGCTGCGGCGAGGGGCGGCAGCGGATCATGCTCGGGCTGTTCGTCCAGCACCACCGTACCGCTGAAACCCACGAAGCCGCCGCCCCCGTCGCGGCGGATCTCCGCGTGCAGATTTGCTGCGCGCGCGTTCGCTTTCAGGCGCACCCGCTGGCCGCGCAGCGGTTCACGGCGCGCCAGTGCCTCCACCAGCGGCGAGCCGCCCGCTTTGTTGGGTTCCAGCATGAACAGCGCCGTCAACGGCTGGCCGAGCAGGTCCGCCGCCTTGAGGCCTTGCCGCTCTCCCGCGTCCAGCGCGACATGGGTTAGCCGCAGGGCCGAATCCGTCTCCCAACGCCATTCGTTCGAGGCCATCAAAGACGGCGCCGTGTCGCCGGTTCCGGGCCAGGGCCGTTGCGCGCGCCAGCCGCTCACCGCGAGCAGGATATCTTCACCCTCGGGCTGCGCGCGTACCCACAAATTGATATCGGCGTCCTCGTCAGCGACCGTCACCGGACGGGACACGACCACGCCCAACCGCCGCACCAGCCGTACGATACCCGCAAGCGGCGGTACCGCCAGCGGCGCGCCGATCGCACCGCCTGCGCGGCTGTTCAGTGCCTCCAGCGCAGGATCGGCAGCCACCAGCCGGCCGGCATTATCGACGGTCGCGCGTGCCGTTCCGCTCATGGCCGGCCTTCTCGAGCAATCGCTTCGATTGCGGCACGAAAGTCCGCCGGCAGTCGCAGGGGCGCCAGCACCGCACGGGCATTGTCGACGGGCACGGCGTTCACCGCATCCAACAGGTCGGGCAACTCGTCCGCATATCGACGCGAATCGGCACCGGTGAGCGCCAATGCGATCCGCGCGACTGTCAGCGGGTCCAGGCCAACCGCACGCAGCAGCAGCCACCAGCGCTCGTCATCCGGCTCGACCAGCATGTTGCGCACCTGTTCGAACGACAATTGCCCGGCCTGAGCCAGCACTGCGACGATCAGGGAAAGGCGACCATCGCCAAGCGCCTCGTCGATCAGTGCCGCCAGCTCCTCCGGACGTGCGTCGATGGCGAGCGCCAGCCGCATTGCGACCGCCTCGGCCCGCTCCCCCTCGTCGTGCTCGGCCACGATCCGGTGCGCCGCCTCGGCCAGGGCGCGGTCGAGCCCCTCGGCGCCGTCCTCGCGAATAGCCGCCGCCACCCTCCAGACCAGCTGCTGGTGCAGTTCGGCAGGCAGTTCGCTTCCGGTCACGGGCGAAAAGTCCAGCGCCTCGCGCCGGCGGCTGTCGGCAACGAGCAGCGCCCTTGCCGCCGCAGATACTCGTGCATCGCCGATCTCGGTCAGCCTGATCAGCAGGCTTGCGACATTATCTTCCCCGGTGCCGGGCGGCAGGCCGGCGGCGATCAGATCATGCCGCAATCGTGCCAGCAGCTCTGCGACGATCGCGCCGTCTATCGCCCGCTTCTCCGACAATCGGGGCCATGCGACATCCCCCCCGCCCCTGATCCGCGCCGCAAGCGCGCGATCGCCGCGGGTCAGCAGCAGCCGCGCCGCTCGCTCGCGCAGGGCCAGTTCGATCCGATCGATCATGCCGCCCAGTTGATGGTCGAGCAGCGCGCGTATCCTGTCGTCCAGCCGCGCCGCCGCGTCCGTGGTCAGGTCGGCGATTCGCGCTCGGAGGCGTTCGGCCCCCCGCCGCTCGGCCGTGGTCGCACCTCGTACGAGCTGCTCGGCGGCACACGCGGCATCGCGTCCCTCGGATTGAGCATGGACCTGCATCGCCGCCGAGTTAACCGAGACGTCGTTAACAAGGGCTAAGCGTGGCCGCGCAGTTCCTCGATGCCCGCCGTCAGCGTGGCGGCCGCCCATATCGCAGCCAGCCCGATGCCCCAGCCGGGCACGCCGACCAACGCGGCTATGGCGATCAGCAGCAGATAGGCCGCGGGGCTTCCCCACCACCGATCCCTGGCCACCACGGTACGTTCGGCCAGCACCGCCAGCATGACCAAGCAGAGCGCCGCGACAAGGGGACCATCGTCCAGCGCCTCTTCACGCCGGACCCAACCCAGCATCACGAACACGACCAGCGGCAGTATGATGGCGGCCAGACGGTGTCCTCTCGCCGCCCTTGCCTCGCCGCGCAGTCCTGCCAGAGCCGTGCCGATCACCGCGGCCAGCGTCGCCGAGAAGGCGGTCAGCGCGCCCGCCGCCGAATGGCCGCTCACCAACGCCGCTGCCGAGAGAAAGGCCGCCACGCCCATGCCAATCCCCAGCATCGTAGCCGACACGCCCCGCTCCACCAGCAGCGGCAATGTCAGGCCGGCGACAGGCGCCACGATCCAGCGCTCGAACCAGTTGCGCCGCCCGGCAAAAAACGCGGCCAGCACTCGTCGCCCGCGCTCTTCCAGCTGGCGTTCCGTTCGTGCGAAGCCATGGCCCTGCCGCAGCTGCTCGCCGGCCAGGCTGACGTGAGTGGCCCCGGCCTGTTCGGCGACCCGGATCAGCGCCGACTGCATGTCGTAGTCTCGGGGCAGTTGCGCGACCTCGACCAGCCGTTGCGGCTGGACGCGAGCGACCCCGGCCCAGGCCATCATCCCGCCCACCCGCTCGAATTCGGACGCGATCGGTTCGCTCGGCACCACCAGCAGCGCATCGCCACCTTCGCGGGACAGGACGCGCACAGCCTCGTCGGTGGCGACCAGGCCATCGGCCAGCACCAGGACCCGCGCCAACGGATGCAGCTTCTCCGCCGCCTCCCCGGCCGAGCGTACCGCGTCCACCGCGACGTTCTTGCGCCCGATCCTGGACAAGGCCCCGAGCAGTTCGGGCGGCAGGCCGGACGCGACTACGATCAGCTGCGAGGCGCCCGCGGCGACCAGCTGGCGTGCCTGATGCTCGATCAGGGTCGAGCCTGCGAACAGCGAGGTCGCGATCAGTCGATCGGAACGGTCCTCGGCATCAAGGTTGGCGAACAAAAGCCCAGCGAGCATCGCGTGTGTGTTATCGGCCACAGCCCGCGATGCAAGCGCCTTACAACCGGCTTATCGCGCGACGGAGCCTGGCGAGCACGGCATTGTCGCCCGGCACGGCATCCGCAGCTTCCGCCGCCAGCGACATCAGGCGCACCGCGCCGAAGCTGGCGGCAAGGCCCCGCAGGCGCGCGGCGGCGGCGTGCCATTCGACCGGGCTGTCGGTAGCCTCCATGGTCTCCAGAACGTGCGCGGCACTTTCGGAAAAGGCGAGGCGCAGCTCCGCGATCAGCCCTTGATCATCGCCAACGGCGGCCGCCAGGGCCGCTTCGATCGCTCCGGGGTCATACGCCATGGGCCGTCCGTAGATTTCTGCGGGTTAAGAAGCGGTTGCGCTATTCGCTTTGTGGCCTCACCAAAACTGGTAGATGGAAATGATGACGGGGGTTTCGGCAGGTATGGGCGTGTGGGCGGAGTCGCGTGGTGGGGAGATCGGGGTGCCTGATCGCGCCATGCCGGGTAATGACGTCGCGACTGCCACGATCGAAAACACATCACCCTTTGTCGACGAAAATCGCGAGTCGAATCAGCCGCAATGGCTCGTCCCCGCCCTAGTGACGCTGGCCGTCATC
>CAKTFL010000230.1 GCA_934555855.1 uncultured Sphingomonas sp.
CACGACATGCTCGCCGTTCGACAGGCCATCGATGACGGTGTCGACATGGCCGGGACTGCGGAAGCTGCGTTGCTCGCGTCCATCGACCAGCAATCGCATATGCTCGGCCGGCGCGTCGAGGACGATGCGGACGGCAGGGCCACGAAAGCGGGCCTCGAAATAGACGCCGGGCCAGCCGAACGACTGCCCGCCGTCCGTATCGTGAATGGCTCGGCCGCCGACATGCAGCGGCAGGGACGTTCCCGGCGGAGCGGGCGCGGAGGCGGTCAGGGCCAGTGCGGCGATCGGCAACAGAAAACGCATGTCAGTCCCCCTTCCAGTCGCCCGACCGGCCGCCGCTCTTGGCGAGCAGGCGGATGCCGTCGATCACCATCGCGCGATCGACCGCCTTCACCATGTCGTAGATCGTCAGCAGCGCGGCGGAGCAGGCGGTAAGCGCCTCCATCTCCACGCCCGTCTTGCCCTCCGTCGCGGCGGTCGCGGTCACGGCGACTCCGGCCCGGTCGGGGACGAGATCGACCGAGACCCTGGTCAGCGGCAGCGGATGGCAGAGCGGGATCAGGTCGGCGGTGCGCTTGGCCGCCATGATGCCGGCGATCCGCGCTACAGCGAGCACGTCGCCCTTTTTGGCCGAAGCGTCATGAACTAGCGCCAGCGCCTCGGGCGACAGGGAAATGCGGCCGGTCGCAGTCGCCTCCCGCCGGGTGACCTTCTTGTCGCCGACATCGACCATGCGCGCCGCGCCGCTGTCATCGAGATGGGTGAGGCGGGTCATGACAGCAGGGCGCGGGTAGCCGCCTCGACATCGGCCTGCCGCATCAGCGCCTCTCCGATCAGAAAGCAATGGATGCCATGCTCGGCCATCGCGTCGAGGTCGGCGCGCGTCGACAAGCCGCTTTCGGCGACAAAGGTGCAGTCGGCCGGCGCCTTTGCTACGAGCCGGTAGGTGCGGTTCAGGTCGACGCTGAAATCGCGCAGGTCGCGATTGTTGACCCCGATCAGCCGCGACCGGAGCCGCAGCGCGCGTTCCAGCTCGCGTTCGTCATGCACCTCGACCAGCACGTCGAGCCCGCATTCGGCAGCCGCGGCCTCGATCTCCGCCATCTGTGCGTCGCCGAGCGCGGCGACGATGAGCAGGATCGCGTCGGCACCCAGCGCCCGCGCCTCGGTCGCCTGCCAGGGATCGACGGTGAAGTCCTTGCGGAGAACGGGGAGGGACACCGCTGCGCGTGCGGCGACGAGATAGTCGTCCGATCCCTGGAACCACTGCTCGTCTGTCAGCACCGACAGGCAGGCGGCACCGCCTGTCTGATAGGCGCGGGCATGGGCGGGGGGATCGAAATCGGGGCGGATCAGCCCCTTTGACGGGCTTGCCTTCTTGATCTCGGCGATCAGCGCGGGACCGGTGTGCGCATCGAGCGCGGCGCGGAAGCCGCGTGGTGCAGACACTTCCGTAATGCGGGCGTCGAGGTCGGCGAGCGAGATGGTCGCCTTGCGAACGGCGACCTCCGCGCGCTTGGTTTCGAGAATACGGTCAAGCACGTTGGTCATCAGTAGGCGATCCAGGAAGCGAGAAGCGCCGCGGTCGTGCCGTCGTCGATCGCGGCGGCGGCAAGCGAGGCGCCCTCGCGAAGGTCGTCCGCCCGGCCGGCCACTGCCAGCGCGGCGGCGCTGTTGAGGAGAACGCTGTCACGATAGGGGCTGGGCTCGCCGTCCAGCAGGCGGCGCAGCGCCGCGGCATTGTGCGCCGGGTCGCCGCCACGAATCGCGGCTATGGGATGCCGGGGCAGGCCGGCATCTTCCGGCGCGATCCGGCCGGGCAGCGCGACGCTGCCCACCGACACGGCGATGCTGGGGCCGGCGCCGGACAGCTCGTCCAGCCCTTCTTCGCCGGCGACGACCAGCGCCGCCGCCGTCCCCAGCTGCTCCAGCGCGGCGGCGTAGACCGACACGTAATCGGGCCGGGCGATGCCGATCAGCTGGCGCGTCACCCCGGCAGGATTGGCGAGCGGACCCATGAGGTTGAAGATCGTCCGGCGACCGATGCGGCGGCGGATCGGCATGATCCGCTTCATCGCGGGATGGTGAGTGGCCGCGAACAGAAAGGCGATGCCGATGTCGCGCAGGCTCGACTCCGCCGTGGCGCCGGCGCGCTCCATGTCGAGGCCTAGCGCCTCCAGCGTGTCCGCCGCCCCCGCTTTGGAACTCGCGGCGCGGTTGCCGTGCTTGGCGACGGGAACGCCGCAGGCCGCGACCACCAGTGCGACGGCGGTGGACACGTTCAGCGTGTGATGGCCGTCACCGCCGGTGCCGCACACGTCGACCGTGCCCGGCGGCGCCTGGATCGGGATCAGCCGCTCCCGCATGGCGCGGGCGGCCTCCGCGATCTCGATGCTGGTCTCGCCGCGGCTAGACAGGCGCGTCAGGAACTCGGCGGTCGCCTCGTCGGACGCGCGCTGGTCGAGAATATCGCAAAAGGCGAGCCGGGCCGATTCGCGCGACAGCGGCGTCGCGGGGTCGGGCAGCAGGGCGAGGGTGGTCACGCCGGAATGCTGTCGCGCGGCTCGCGCTCGCGAACCTCGATCCCGGCAAGGCGCAGGAAGTTGGCCAGCATGGCATGGCCGTGCTCGGTGGCGATGCTTTCGGGATGGAACTGGACGCCGTGGATGGGGAGGGTGGCGTGGCGGAAGCCCATCACCGATCCGTCCTCCGCGCGCGCATTGACGTGCAGCGCCCCGGGCACGTCGTTGACGATCAGCGAATGGTAGCGGGTCGCCCGGAAAGGGCTGGGCAGGCCATCGAACAGCCCGGTCGCGTCGTGAAGCACGGGCGAGGTCTTGCCATGCATAAGCCCGCCGCGCTCCACCCGGCCGCCGAAATGCTGCCCGATCGCCTGATGGCCCAGGCACACGCCCAGCAGCGGGCGGCCAGCGTCGGCCGCGGCGGCGACCAGGTCGAGGCTGACCCCCGCCTCCGACGGGGTGCAGGGGCCGGGCGAGATCAGGAAAGCGTCCGCGCCGGAGGACAGCGCCTGGCCGGCGGAGATCGCGTCGTTGCGGACCACCTCGACCTCGGCGCCCAGTTCCTGGAGGTAGTGCACCAGGTTCCAGGTGAAGCTGTCGTAATTGTCGATGACCAGGATTCTGGAAGATGAAGCCATGTTCGCGACATAGCGCTTTGTCGCGGCGCTGCAATCGCGCGGACGGGCGCGCCGTTCAGGCGGGAGCCATGCATGGCCCCACACGTTGATAGGCCATCAGGAGGTTACCCATGGTTCGCTCGATCATCGCCGTCATGCTGCTGGCGTCCGCCGCTGCCGGATCGGCCCAGGCGCAGCAGGCGGAAAGCGGGCAACCGCCAAAGCGGATCCGCGAACTGACGGTGAAGGCGGGAGAGACCTGTCCGAAGGCGAGCGCGGACGAAGTGGTGGTCTGCCGGACGCTGGAAGAGCCCTATCGCATTCCCAAGGCGCTGCGCGATGATCGCCCCGTGGCGGCGGCGAACCAGAGCTGGGTCAACCGTGCTGCCACGGCGGATGAGGTCGGGCGGGTCGCGGGCGGGCTGCCGGACACCTGCTCGCCGGTTGGAACGGGCGGTCAGTCGGGATGCGCCCTGCAGCAGGCGCGGGCCTTTGCCGCCGAGCGGCGGGCAAACCGGGCCGAGGCGTCGCGGGTGCCGTAAAGCGCGGCGCCGCCTCTACTCGCCGAACCTACTGGCCGAAACCCGCCGATCCCGCGCGCGCCACCGCGTCGCGGGCGGCGGCGAGGATCGCGCCCGCCTTCGCCTCGCATTCGCGCTGTTCATAGGCCGGGTCCGAATCGGCGACGATGCCCGCGCCGGCCTGGACGTGAATGGTGCCGTCCTTCACCACCGCGGTCCTGAGCACGATGCACGAGTCCATCGACCCGTCCGGCGAGAAATAGCCGACCCCGCCGGCATAGGCGCCCCGGCGCTCCGGCTCCAGTTCGGCGATGATCTGGCAGGCGCGAACCTTGGGCGCGCCGGAGACGGTGCCGGCGGGGAAGCCGGCGAACAGCGCGTCGATCGCGTCGCTGCCTGACGCCAGCCGCCCGACCACGTTCGACACGATGTGCATGACATGGCTGTAGAACTCGACGGTGTAGCTGTCGGTGACACCCACGCTGCCGGGCGCGGAGGCACGGCCGACATCGTTGCGCCCGAGATCGAGCAGCATCAGATGCTCCGCCCGTTCCTTCGGATCGGCGAGCAGCGCGGTGCGGTTCGCCTCATCCTCGGCCGCCGTCTTTCCGCGCGGACGGGTGCCGGCAATGGGACGGATCGTCACCTCCTCGTCACGGACCCGCACCAGGATTTCCGGCGACGACCCGATCAGCGCGAAGCCGGGCAGGTCGAGATGGTAGAGGAAAGGGGACGGGTTGATCCGCCGAAGCGATCGGTACAGCTCGAACGGCGGCAAGCTGAAGGGCGCGGTGAAGCGCTGCGCCAGCACCACCTGAAAAATGTCGCCGGCTGCGATATATTCCTTCGCCGCCAACACCATGCGCCCATAGTCGGCGGGATCGAGTACCGGGG
>CAKTFL010000231.1 GCA_934555855.1 uncultured Sphingomonas sp.
CGCCGGCGGCGCGGTGTCGCGTGCCGGCGATCCGGCGGGAACGCTCGCCCGCGACCCGGCGCGCAAGGCTGCGGCGGGCGAGGTGTTCGCCGTCGCCGTCCCCACCCCCGCCCCGGCGCATAACGAGGCGCAGGATATCCCGCTCGTCATCCCGTTCGAGGACGAGCATCTGCTGGTCGTCGACAAGCCCGCCGGGCTGGTCGTGCACCCCGCGGCCGGCAATCTCGACGGCACGCTGGTCAATGCCCTGTTGCACCATTGCGAGGGATCGCTGTCCGGCATCGGCGGCGTGGCGCGGCCCGGCATCGTCCACCGCATCGACAAGGACACGTCCGGCCTGCTGGTGGTCGCCAAGACCGACCGGGCGCATGAAGGGCTGGCCAGGCAGTTCGCGGCGCATTCGATCGATCGCCGCTATCGCGCGATCGTCGGCGGCGATCCGGCCGTCGAAGGGCGGGTCGACGCTCCCCTCGCCCGCTCGCCGTCGAACCGGAAAAAGATGGCGATCGTGCAGAATGGAAAGCGCGCCGTGTCGTTTTACCGGAAACTTCGGAAACTTCGCAGTGCCGCGCTGATCGAATGCCGGCTGGAAACGGGCCGCACGCACCAGGTCCGCGTCCACATGGCATCCATCGGTCACGCGCTGCTCGGCGATCCGGTCTACGGCCGGGACAAGGGGACCATGAAGGCGCTGCTGGAATCCTTAGGGTTCCGGCGTCAGGCGCTGCACGCGGCGCATCTGGGATTCATTCACCCGATTACCGGGCAACACACATCATTCGACAGCACAATGCCTGCCGATATGCAGGAACTGTTCAGCGCGCTTCACGTATAGGATATGCCGGTTTCGCCGCATCGCGGCAGGCGGTCTTCCGCAGATAGGGAGTTTTCGGATCATGGCGAATGGCAGCAACGTCCCCGCGACGGTTCCTGCGCTTGGCGGCGAGCAGAGCCTGAACCGCTATCTGTCCGAGATCAGGAAATTTCCCATCCTGGCTCCCGAACAGGAATATATGCTCGCCAAGCGTTTTCAGGAGCATGGCGACCCGGAAGCGGCGGCGCAGCTCGTCACCTCGCACCTGCGGCTCGTGGCCAAGATCGCAATGGGTTATCGCGGCTATGGCCTGCCCACGTCCGAGCTGATCAGCGAGGGCAATATCGGCCTGATGCAGGGCGTGAAGAAGTTCGAGCCCGATCGGGGCTTCCGCCTCGCCACCTATGCGATGTGGTGGATCCGCGCCTCCATCCAGGAATATATTCTCCGCTCCTGGTCGCTGGTGAAGAGGGGCACCACCGCCGCGCAGAAGAAGCTGTTCTTCAACCTGCGCCGCATGAAGTCTAAGCTCGACGCCTTCGAGGACGGCGACCTGCGTCCCGAGGACGTGGCCAAGATCGCGACCGACCTTGGCGTGGCCGAGGCGGACGTCGTCAGCATGAATCGCCGCATGGCGATGGGCGGCGACACCAGCCTGAACGTCTCCATGAACGAGGATGGCGAGGGCCAGTGGCAGGACTGGCTTGCCGATGAAGGCCCGCTTCAGGACACGGTCGTTGCCGAGCAGCAGGAGGCGGACGTGCGCCACGGGATGCTGGTCAGCGCGATGGACGACCTCAACGACCGCGAAAAGCATATCCTGACGGAACGTCGCCTGACCGACGATCCCAAGACGCTGGAGGAGCTGTCCCAGGTATATGGCGTCAGCCGCGAGCGCGTCCGGCAGATCGAGGTGCGCGCCTTTGAGAAGCTGCAAAAGGCGATGATGCGCCTGGCTGGAGAAAAGCGGATGCTGGCAGCCGCGTAACGGCGGAGGCGAGCCGCCCAGGCGTAGCGGCATGATCGAGACCGTCATCATCGGCGCCGGCGCCGCCGGCATCGCAGCGGCCCGCGCCCTGCATGACGATGGTCGCGACGTGCTGCTGCTGGAGGCGGGCGACCGGCTCGGCGGGCGGGCCCGCTCGATCCCCCTACCTCCTTTGTGTCCCCGCGCAGCTGGGCACACAGTCTGGGCCCCCGCCTTCGTGGGAGTACAAACGGTAGACGCAGGCTGCGGCTGGCTCCACTCCGCCCGCCGCAATCCCTGGACCACCATCGCCGAGACGACCGGTTTCCACGTCGATCGCTCCAATCCTGGCTGGGGATCGCAATGGCGCGATCTCGGCTTCTCCCCCGAGGAGCAGGAAGCGTTCGGCCGTGCCTATGACCGCTGGGACAGGGCGGCCCATGCCGCGCTGGGCGGGTCTGATCGACCCCTGTCCGACTTCGTCGCGGCGGACGATACCGCCCGGCCGTTTCTGGAAGCGATTTCCGGTTATGTGAACGGCGCGCCGCTGTCGCGCGTGTCGCTCCACGACTGGGCGGCGTACGAGGCAGCGGCGAGCGAGGACAATTGGGCGGTGCGCGAAGGCTATGGGACGCTGGTCGCCTCCCATGCGGCTGGCGTGCCGGTCCGGCTGTCGACGCCCGTCACCAGCCTCGACCATCATGGCCGGACGATCCGGGTGCATACGCCCGCCGGCACGATCGAGGCGGTCCATGTCATCGTCGCCGTGCCCACCACCGTTCTCGCGCGCGGCGACATCGCTTTCGACCCTCCCCTTCCCGCAAAGCAGGACGCCGCCGCCGGCCTGCCGCTCGGGCTGGCCGACAAGGTGTTCCTGGCAGTGGACGATCCTCCCTGGCCGGCCCATGCTCACCTGACCGGCAATCCCCGTTCGGCGCTGACCGCGAGCTATCGCCTGTCGCCGTTCGGATGGCCCGTAATCGAGGCGTTTTATGGAGGGCTGGCGGCCGAGGCACTGGACGAACCGGGCGCGGCGCCGGCGTTCGCGGTCGACGAACTGGTGGCGCTGCTCGGCAGCGACTGGCGCACGCGGCTCCATCCCCTCGCCGCGACGCGCTGGCGGCAGGAACCGTTCATCGGCGGCAGCTACAGCCATGCGCTGGTCGGCCATGCCGGCGCACGGACGATATTGGCCGAGCCGGTCGACGGCCGCATCTTCTTTGCCGGTGAGGCCTGTTCGCCCGATGATTTCAGCACCGCCCATGGCGCCTACCGGACCGGCGTCGCCGCTGCCCATGCGATCTTGTCGAGTCGCCGTTCCATCGCCTAAGGCGCGGGAATGACGGTCGGACGCCTGTTCCGCTGGCTGCTCAAGGCGGCGGTCGGCTTCGTGGTCGTGACGGTGCTGTGGGTCGCGCTGTATCGCGTGGTGCCGCCGCCCTTCACCTTCACCATGCTCGGCGACGTGATGAGTGGGCACAGCGTCACCAAGGACTGGATGTCGCTCGACACCATGGACCCCGACATGCCGCGCGCCGCCATCGCGGGCGAGGATGCACGCTTCTGCACGCATCACGGCTTCGACTGGCGCGGCATTGCCGGGGCGGCGGCGCACAACGCGCGTGGCGGCCATGTCCGCGGCGGCTCGACGATCAGCCAGCAGACCGCGAAGAACGCGTTCCTGTTCCAAGGCGGCGGCTATCTCCGCAAGGCGTTCGAAGCTTATTTCACCGTGCTGATCGAGACGATCTGGGACAAGCGCCGTATCATGGAGGTATATCTCAACCTCGCCGAAACCGGCATCGGCACCTATGGCGCGAATGCCGGGGCACAGCGGTATTTCGGGCACAGCGCGGCGCACCTGTCGCCCACCGAAGCGGCACGAATTGCCGCGGTGCTGCCCCTGCCCAAGAAGCGCGAGGCAGTCGACCCGCATGGAGCGATCCGGCGTCATGGCAACCGACTGGCCCGCTATGTGGGCGTGGTGCGGCGCGGTGGGCTGGACAGCTGCCTGCGATAGGCAAGTCCGCAAGTTTGGATTGTGTCCGGATCAGCCGAACCAATGCTGCCGCCTTCACGGCGGCGCACATATTCAATCTCGGCAGTACAAGTCGTAACCCCGTCCAGGCCCTGCCTTTCCGCCTGGAAGAACAGCCCTTTGACAGGCTCAGGGCGAACGGATGGTGGGAGAGCAGGCCTCCCCCATCAACTCGTTCGCGCTGAACCTGCCGTATGTCCCGGATTACTTTCCGTCGATCGCCGCGCCGGCCTTGTCAGCCGTCGACTCGACGCTCTTCGCCGCGGAGGTGATGGCGTTGTTCTTGGTTGTCTCGCTGGACTGACGGGCGAACAGGAAATAGCCGCCGATCAGCACCGCGATCAGCAGCACGACCGCGAGCAGCGCCGTGCCGCCGCCACCGCGCCGCTCGATCACCGTGGTGTGCGTCGTCGGGGGTTCTACGATCCGTTCGTCAGCCATCGCTCATGCTCCATTGTTGATGAGCGGGCGTAACGTGGATCAAATCCGGGTTGTTCCCGAGGTGGAATGACGACGCTGCCGAACCGGCGCTCAGAAGGGCAGCTTGAACCCCGGCGGCAGCGGCAGGCCGTTCGCCATCTTGCCCATCTCCTCGCTGGAAGCGGCATCCGCCTTGACGCGGGCGTCGTTGAAGGCGGCGATCACCAAATCCTCCAACATCCCCTTGTCGGCGGGGTTGATCAGGCTTTCAGCGATGTCGAGGCCAAGGATGCGCCCC
>CAKTFL010000232.1 GCA_934555855.1 uncultured Sphingomonas sp.
AACGCCCGCCCGCCAGCACCAGCACGGGCAGTGCCAACGCCAGTTGCGGCTTGACGATCAGCGCGCCGAGCATCGCCCCCGCAAGCCAGGGCCGCCGCTCGACCAGCCACAAGCCACCACCCAGCAGCGCGGCGGTGAGGAAGCCGTTCTGGCCATGCCCCGCATTGCTTAGCATGGCCGGGAAAGCGGCGATGGTGATCAGCGCCCCCCGGTGCGGCACCAGCCACCGGCGGATCGCGAGCAGGTACGCGCCCCCCGTCAGCGCCAGCCACACCGGCAGCGCCGCAAAATAGGGCAGCAGCCCGAACGGCAGGCAGGCGAGCAGGAAGGTTGGCGGGTAAAGGAAGGACGACAGGCCGGGATCGACCGCGACCGAGGCGCGCTCGGCGGCGCCGATGGTCGCCAGATCCCATGCCGCAGCGGGAGTCCCGGCCAGCGCGAGCCGAGCGGCGGACCAGAAGGCGAGAAAGTCGGTGCCGAGGGGCTTTCCCGCCGGGTCGATGCCGCCGCGACTGCGTGCGATCCAACCCGCCGCCGCCGCCGCGCTCATCAAAGCGAGCAGCAAGCGATAGCCGCGCGCTCGTTCCGGCCCAAGCCATCGGGCGTTTCTCAGACCGGAAACGAGCGCGGCGGGCATCGCTGATCCGTGCGGCAAGCGCCCCTACGATCGCGTTAACGACAGGGTGGAGGTCTTCTTATCGCGAGACCGCTGCAAGGGCCCAAGTCGGCAAAGTAGGGAGCACTTCCCATCGCGCCACGTCACCCCGATCTTGTTCCGGGGTCCACCGTGCCACGGCATCCAACGGCTTGGCATATGCGGAACCGTGGATGCCGGAGCGGGTCCGGCATGACGGAGGGTGTCACGAGATCCCCTTCGCATTGCTTGACTACGCTCGCAGAGGCGGCCGATCGCATGCCTGGCGGATCACCCCTCCTCGCCGCGTCCCTTGAACCCCTGCGCCACGACGAACCATTCCACCGACCCCTTGCGGCTCGACGGCGGCTTGGCGTGTTTCACCGTGGTGAAGCGCTGCTTCATCTCCGCGACCAGAGAGGAATCGGCCCCGCCCGCGAACACCTTGCTGACGAAGGTGCCGCCCGGCACCAGCACGTCGATGGCAAAGGCAAGCGCGGTCTCCACCAGCGCCATGGTCCTCAGGGCATCGGTCTGGGGATGGCCGACCGTGTTCGCGGCCATGTCGGACATGACGAGGTCGGGCGCGCCGCCCAGCGCCTCGATCAGCATCGCGGGCGCGGCATCGTCCATGAAGTCGCCCTGGAAGATGGTGACCCCGTCGATCGGATCGACGGGCAGCAGGTCGATGCCCACCACCTGCGCGCCCGGCACGCGGCGACGCACCACCTGGCTCCACCCGCCCGGCGCGATGCCGAGATCGACCACGCGCTTCGTCCCGCGCAACAGGCCGAAGCGCTCGTCCAGCTCCAGCAGCTTGTAGGCGGCGCGGCTGCGATACCCCTCCGCCTTGGCGCGGCGGACGTAAGGATCGTTCAACTGCCGCTCCAGCCAGCGCGTCGATTGCGCCGTGCGCCCCCGCGCCGTGCGGACGCGCTGCCGCCCGCCCGAGCCACCCCTGCTCATGCCCAACCCTTCATGTAGAACTTCACGGTCGCGCCGCGCCCATAAGCCGCTTCAATATGCCCTCGCGAATGCCGCGATCGGCGATGCCCAGCCGCTCGGCCGGCCATACATCCATGATCGTCTCCAGGATCGCGCAGCCCGCCACGACCAGGTCGGCGCGCTCGTTGCCGATGCAGGCAAGGCGCGCCCGCTCCGCCACCGACATACCCGACAGGTCGGTGCAGATGCGCCGCATCGCCGGTGCCGGCACGATCAGCCCGTCCACCGCCGCGCGGTCGTAATGGCTGAGACCCAGATGGACGCTGCCCAGCGTCGTCACCGTACCGCTGGTGCCGAGCAGGCGCGGCCGAATCGGGTCGCGCGGGACCCGTGCCGCAAAGGCGGCGACCGCGTCGGCGGCCAGCTCGCGCATCCGGGCATAGGCCGCGAGCAGGCCGTCCCGCCCCTCGCCACCGCCCGCGCTTTCGGTCAGCGACACCACGCCCCAGGGCATGGAATGCCAGTCGAGCACGACCGGGACGGCGCCCCCCGTGTCGACCAGCACCAGTTCGGTCGAGCCGCCGCCGATGTCGAACACTACCGCCAGCCCGTCGCCGGGTTCCAGCAGCGCATGGCAGCCGAGCACGGCGAGCCGTGCCTCCTCCTCGGCGGAAATGATGTCGAGATGGATGCCGGTTTCGGCATAAGCGCGCTCGATGAAGTCGCTGCCGTTGACGGCGCGGCGGCACGCCTCCGTGGCGACCGAGCGGGCGAGGTGGACGTTGCGGCGCTTCAGCTTGTCAGCGCACACCTTGAGCGCGGCAATGGTGCGCTCGATGGCATTGTCGGACAATCGGCCTGATGCAGCCAGCCCCTCGCCCAGCCGGACGATTCGCGAAAAGGCGTCCACCACCGCAAAGCCCTGTCCATGCGGACGGGCGATCAGCAGGCGGCAATTGTTGGTGCCAAGGTCAAGCGCGGCGTAATGGCGCGCGTCCGACCAGCGCCCCCGGGGGGGCCGCGTCGTCGCCGGGCGGGAGGCGTCGGCCCCCCGATACGGCATCCTGGCGGGTCGATCCCCCATGCCGTCGATTCTCTTTTCTGTTCTGCCGTCGCGGGCTGCCCGCTCGGTGCTTGATGCCAAGGTAGCGTGACGGATCACCGTCCACAAGCACCCCGGCGTTGACAGCCCGCCGGCTCGCGCCTATTGGCGCCCCCCTGCTGCCCGATCGTCTAACGGCAAGACTACGGACTCTGACTCCGTCAATCGTGGTTCGAATCCACGTCGGGCATCCAGCTTCTTCTCCTTTGACACCAAAACTGAGCCTCTGTGACAGGAGGTGGCGGATCTGCGCTGCGGCTTAGTGAGGCAGCCACGTCCTTCCTGGTAACCGTTCAAGGGCGCCCTTGGCTTGGTGAGTAACCGAAACCCGACGCGGGACGCTTATGGCTTCCTTCCATTCCAACGAAAGGATCGCACCATCAAACCGTGGGATCAAACATCTAGTACGACCCGCACTTGAACTTGCATGCTAGCGTGACCTTCCAGGCTCACGCGCGTTGACGCCCTATGTCAGACTGGCCTCACGGAAATGGTGAAATGGTCCGGCGCGTCCGGGCGCGAAGTTGGGGGGCCACGCCGCTGGGCTTGGTTGCGGCATGGAGTGAGCGCCTGAAGGCGGTAGTCGACTTGGTGCTGGCGGCCGAGCTGCCGATGGTGGTGCTTTGGGGGCCCGAGCTAGTCCAGATCTACAACGAAGGCTATGCCAAGATCATGGGTGTGAAGCACCCGACGGGGCTGGGGCAACCGACGAGGGACTGCTGGCCTGAGGTTTGGTCGATCAACGCACCGATCTACGAGAAGGTGCTGGCCGGTGGTGCGGTAACCTTCGAGGATGCGCTGTACCCGATCACGCGCTCCGGCGTGCTGGAGGACGCCTGGTTCACCCTGTCCTACAGCCCGGTCCGGGACGAAACTGGTGTCATTGCCGGTGTGCTCGTGACGCTGATCGAAACTACGGGCCAAGTGCTGGCGCGACGCGAGCGGGAAGAGATCGAGGCACGACAGGCATTCCTGCTTAAGCTCAGCGACGACCTACGAGGTGAGCCGGATGCGGATGCGGTCGCGCATCGGTCGCTCCAGATGCTCTTCGAGCATCTCCGGCTCGATAGATGTTACATCACCTACTACCGACCCGCTGATGATGAGGCCGACTTTCCCTATCAGGTCGGCAACGCCACCGTTCCACCTCTTCCTGCCAAGGTTCGCCTCTCCGATTTTCCCGATGCGTATGAACAGGTACTCGAAAAGACCTTCGTGGTCGGGGACGATTTCGAGAGGCGGGGACTGTCGGACGTCGAGCGCGCCAGCAGCACAGCTTTAGGGATGCGGGCGATGGTTGCGTCGACCTTGCGGAGGGGCGAGAAAAATCCGCTCTGCTCGATGGCTGCGGTGTCGTCCCGCCCACGCCATTGGACCCCTGCCGAAATAGCCCTGGTCGAGGAGGTCGCAGAACGCACCTGGGCGGCGGTCGAACGTGCGCGCGCCGAAGGGGCGCTGCGTGAAAGCGAGACGCGATTCCGGGCGCTGGTGACCGCCGGCGCCTATCTGATCTACCGCATGAGCCCCGACTGGCGGTTGATGTATCAATTGGAAGGCGGCGCGCTCGCACCGACGGAAGCGCCCATCGAGGACTGGATCGATAAATACATCCTACCCGAGGATCTGGCGGAGGTGAACGCGGCGGTCGCCGAGGCTATTCGCGCCAAATCGGTGTTCGAGCTGGAGCATCGGGTCCGTGCGGCGGATGGCGACATCGCCTGGGTGCTGTCGCGCGCTGTGCCGATCCTGGGGGTTGATGGCGAGATCGTCGAATGGTTCGGTGCGGGTGCCGACGTGACGGAGCGCCGTCGCGTACAGGAGGCACTACGCGAGAGCGAGACCAGAT
>CAKTFL010000233.1 GCA_934555855.1 uncultured Sphingomonas sp.
CGGCGCGGATGCCGGGATACAAACGCAGGCCGGGGCCGAACCGCGCGGCCAGCGCCACGGCGCGCAGCGCGTCGGGCTCGGGGTGGAAGCCGTCGACCATCGCCACCGGCTGACGCTCCGCGCCGACCATGCGCGCGCTGATGTCGGGGCGGATCATGAAGCCATGACCTGTGCCAACGCCTCGTCATGCAGCGGCAGCGTCGGTGCGGCGCGGGCGATCACCTCCGCGACCTGGCGGACCTGCGCGCGGTTGGTCGCCGGGTCGGTCGCGTCGGCAAGCGGGTTCCAGCCTTCCGCCAGCACCCCCTGCCCGTTCAGCACCGCCAGCCAGCTCGCCTCGCGAAACATCTCGTCCGCCTCCAGCAGCAGCCGGCCCGATCGCCGATACTGCCGCATCCGTTCTGTCAGCGTATCGGGCAGTGGCATCGACCGGCAATAGGTCCAGAGCGGTTCCGGCCGGTCGCGGGTCGCATGGTAATGAAGGACCAGGAAGTCGCGAACCGTTTCCATGTCCGCATTGAACAGCCGGTTGAACCGCGCGGCCAGCGCGGGGTCCATGTCGCGGTCGGGGAACAGGGCCAGCAGCTTGGCAATGCCGCTCTGGATCAGGTGGATGCTGGTGGACTCCAGCGGCTCCAGGAACCCCGACGACAGCCCGATCGCGACCACGTTGCCGGTCCAGGGCGCGCGCCGGGTGCCGGCCGTGAAGCGCAGCAGGCGCGGTTCGGCTAACGGCTCCCCGTCGAGGTTGGCGAGCAGGATCGCGGTTGCCTCGTCGTCGCTCATGCAGTGGCTGGCATAGACATGGCCGTTGCCGGTGCGGTGCTGGAGCGGGATGCGCCATTGCCAGCCCGCCGCCCGCGCCGTCGAGCGCGTGAAGGGCGTGGTCGCGCCCGTCCGCGCGCATGGCACCGCCACCGCCCGGTTGCACGGCAGCCAGCGCGACCAGTCCTCCAATGCCGATCCCATCACGCCGTCGGCCAGCAGCGCGGCGAAGCCCGAGCAGTCGATGAACAGGTCACCTTCCAGCCGGTCGCGGCGCACGGTGGTGAGCGCGGACAGGTGGCCGCGCGCCGGCTCACGCTCCACGGCCTGGAGGCGCCCCTCCACCCGGCGCACGCCTGCGGCCTCGGCGATGCCGCGCAGGTGGCGGGCGTACAGGCCCGCGTCGAAATGATAGGCATAGCCCAGCGTCGACAGGATCGATCGCGACCCCCCGCCCGGCCTGGCGAAGCGCCCGTCCGCCGCCAGCCGCGTCGCCAGCGACAGGTCGGACAGCGGCAGGTCCAGCCCCTCGGCCCGCGCCTTCAACCAGCGATGGTGAAAGGGGACGCCCGGTAGCGGCACGCCATAGCTGCCAAAGGGATGGAAGTAGCGGTAGCCGGGCGAGGTCCAGCCGACGAACTCGATCCCCAGCTTGAACGTCGCGCCGGTTTCCCGGAGAAAGGCCGCCTCGTCCAGCCCGACCAGCTCGTTGAACCAGTGGATGGTCGGAATGGTCGCCTCGCCGACGCCGACCGTGCCGATCTCGTCGGATTCCAGCAGCGTCACCGACAGCGCGCGGCCGAAGATACGCGACAGCGCGGTTGCGGTCATCCAGCCCGCGGTGCCGCCACCCAGCACCACCACCCGGCGCACCCGCCCGTCGATACCGCTTTCGCCCCCCATCGATCCCGACACTATCCCCCTCGGCCAGCCATGCAAGGTGACCCGGAGAAGGCGGGGGCGGACCTGTCGATCCGGGCTAGCCCTCCGCCTGCACGGTGGTTGGCGCGGTGGCCTGCGGGGAAGCGTCGCCAGGGCTCGCATCCTCCAGCCTGCCCCCGCCCCGGCGCTTCGCCTTGTACAAGTCCCGGTCGGCGCGGTTGAGCAGCGCACTGACATCGTCGCGCCCGACCAGGCCGCACGCCACGCCGATGCTGGCGCCGACCGACAGCGATCCGTCGACCAGGCCGGTAAAGGGCCGGCCGATCTGCAACAGGAAGTGGTCGGCCAGCCATTCGGGGCTGTCCCTGGTGTCGGTCACCAGCACCACGAACTCGTCACCGCCGATGCGATAGGCCGGATATGGCATCGCGGCCTTTCTCAGGCGTTCCGCGACTTCTGCGAGCAGCCGGTCGCCGACCAGGTGGCCATGATTGTCGTTCACCGCCTTGAACCGATCGAGGTCGATGAACAGAACGGCATAGTCGCTCCCCTCGGCCAGGGTGGACAGGTTCAGCTCCAGCGCAGTGCGGTTGCCCAGCTTGGTCAGGGGATCGGTGGCGGCGAGCAGCCGCGCCTGCCGCTCGGCGCGCAACATCGCCACCAGCGTGCGGTGGTTCTGGAGCGTGAGCAGCCCGGTGCCGAAAGCGACGGTGGCGAATTGCAGCGCGGCAAAGCCGGCATGGGGGAATGGAGAGGTCGCCAGCACGGCCACGAACGGCAGCGAGGCGGCGAAGATGGTTCCCACGGCCAGGCGCGGCAGCGCGGCCCAGCGCGTCGCCACGCCGGCGACCACCGCCATCAGGGACGAGGTGGCGACAAGCCGCAAGGCCAGCGAGTCGACGCTCATGCTGGCCGCGCAGCCCAGGCCGAACAGGGTGAAAACTATCGCGGCGGTGCTGATGATCCGCCTGCAGACATGGGGCGGCACGTTGCCGCGATAGCGGATCGTAGGCAACAGCCGCAGCGCCAGCAGCACCAGGTCGAACAGGAACCAGACCCATGCCCAGACGGCATCCGCGATGACGGCCGCGGCGCCGCTCATCATCAGGATGCCGATGCTGGACAGCAGCAGCGTGCCGGGTTTCAGCATCACGGTATCCATGATGCTGTCGCGCAGCTCGGCCGCCTCGCCCTGCGACAACCCGCTGAGCCAGTCGAAGACCCGCTTCAGGCCGTCATCAATCCCCGCCGTCGTGCGTCCCACCGCTTCCCCACCAAATGCCGCCCCCAGGGGCTTTGGCCGGCACGGCTGCACTATCATTGCAACAAAGGAAACAGGAACGTGAAGTTACTTGCCCATATTGCATCAACTGTTAACACAATATTTCTAGTAAAATTTGCTATACCACGGAAAACAAGCCCAATTATGGGACGAGGTGCTTGCACTGTCCGATCCCGGACAAGCGGCGTCAGCCGGATATGCTGGCATAGGCCAGCCCGATCCGTCGCGGTGCCGTTGCGCGGCGCGCGAGCAGCGCGCGGATGTAGCGCAGCGCCTCCGCCTCTCCTTCGAAGCTGCGGACGAGCACCCGGCCGCGCGCGCCGATCCGACCCCAGCTGGTTTCCACGACCACATGCCCGAACAGGTCGCGCATCGTCGCGACCCGCCAGCGCCGGCGGATGTTGCGGGCGGGATCGGCTGCGACCAGCTCGATCGGCTCAAGGGGAAGCGCCTCCATGCCGGCGATTCTAGCCTCCGGGGTGCCGGCCGTCCGACGGATTGTTTGACTCAATCCGCGGGCGGTGAGTCACCCGCTGAATCAGCGGCGATCGTCAGCCCGCAACCAGCCGCAGCAGCCGGTCGGACTCGGCCTGGTCGAGCGGTTGCGCGCTCTGCTGACGGCGCTTGAAGGTGCGCCGGTTGAGCACCTGCGGGTCGAGCGTGTTGAACGACAGCTGAGTCCAGTCGAGGAAATGGTCAACCGCCCGGGTCGGCACGCCGCGACGGATCAGGCGCACGATGTCGCGTTCGTCGCGCAAGGGGCCGGTCACATCCTCGCCGCCCAGCAACGCCTGTATCCGCCCGATCGCGCTCACTTTATCCTCGCAAAATGCCGGATATCATTCGGCGTATTGTTATCTTGGGCGAAGGCTGCGGAGGGGCAATGGCGCTCACCGCCATTCCATCACCCCCAGCAGGTCGTCGACGCTGCCGACCGCGAAGGCGGTGTATTCGTCGCCGATCGCGTAGGGCAGCAGCAGGCGCCGGCCGTGGAGCAGCGCGCCGCAGCTATAAGTGACGTTGGGGACGTAGCCGCCCCGCTGTTCGGCGCTGGGGAACAGCAGCGGCGAGGGGGTGCGCGCCAGCACCCGGGACGGGTCGTCCTTGTCCAGCAGGCATGCGCCGATGCAATATCCCCTGACCAGCCCGACGCCATGGGTGAAGACCAGCCAGCCCTCGTCAATCTCGATCGGGGAGCCGCAATTACCGATCTGCACGAACTCCCAGGGGTATTGGGGACCCATGATCCGGGTCCCCTCATCCCAATCGTACAGGTTGTCGGAACGCAGCAGCCAGATATTCTCATTGTCCTGCCGCCCCAGCATCACGAAGCGGTCGTCGATCCGGCGCGGAAACAGCGCCATGCCCTTGTAGCCCGACATGGCGCCGGTCAGCGCGCGCATCTCATAGGTGCGAAGGTCGATGCCGCGCAGCATCTCCTGCCGGGCATCCTTGCCGTCGAACGCGGTATAGGTGCCGATCACGCTTTCGGTGCCGTCATGGTCGGTGAAATGGGTGAGGCGCAGGTCCTCCACCCCCGACCGCTGGCTGGGCAGGATGGGGAAGATCACCGTTTCCG